>CAYGZC010000212.1:0-4755 GCA_964354225.1 uncultured Chlorobiaceae bacterium
GCATTCTGCTTGATGATTTTTTCCAATTCAATGTCAGGTATTGTTCCCGTTCCAAATGTTTGCGCATGAATTGAAACCGGCTCTTTTACCCCAATCGCATAAGCAACCTGAATCAAACATTCACTTGCTAAACCTGCGGCAACAATATTCTTAGCAAGATGTCGCGCAGCGTACGCAGCACTGCGATCTACCTTCGTCGGATCTTTTCCTGAAAACGCTCCACCTCCATGAGGTGCACGTCCACCGTATGTATCGACAACAATCTTTCTACCTGTCAATCCACTGTCCCCGTGCGGTCCGCCAATCTCGAAGAGTCCGGTTGGATTCACAAAGTAACGCGTCTTCTTATCGAGCATTTTTTCCGGTATCACTTCCTTCACAACATTCTCAATGATATCCGATAAAATTTTCTTTTGAGAAACTTTCGATGCATGTTGTGTTGAAACAACTACAGTATGTACACGAACAGGTTTCTTCCCTTCATACTCAATTGTCACCTGAGATTTCGCATCCGGTCTGAGGTATGGCATCTTTTGATGATTTTTCTTCCGAATATCCGCCAACCGTTTCACAAGCTTGTGCGCATACATTATCGGCATAGGCATGAATTCGGGCGTTTCAGTACAGGCATATCCGAACATCATTCCCTGATCACCTGCACCACCACTATCCACACCCTGCGCAATGTTGGGTGATTGTGAATGTAGGGTTGAGATAACTGCACACGAATCGGCATCGAAACCAACGCCCGCTTCCGTGTATCCTATATTCTTTACAACATTTCTCACAATTTTCTGAACCTCAACATACCCCTTTGTGGTGACTTCGCCGCCAACCAAAACCAAACCGGTTGTCGCAAAGCACTCACATGCAACACGCGACATTGGATCTTGCTCAAACAGCGAATCAAGAACAGCATCAGATATTTGATCGCATACTTTATCGGGGTGACCTTCAGATACTGATTCAGAAGTAAAGAGATATGACATGAGAGTTCCTTTAAATTAATGAAATTCTATTTCAGATGAATCGCCAATATTTATTCGCTTAAAGTTGCCATCAACGACTGCGCTATTACCAACCAATGAATCTTCAAGCAACACACGAAAAATATGGGCTTCCTCACTAACAATTGAATTGCGGATAATGGAATCTTCAACGACCGTATCATCAGCAATGGTTGCATATGGACCGATGACTGACCGGGAGATTTTTGCTTTTGTTGAAATAAAAACTGGAGGATTAATAACCACTCCATCCATAGATAGACAATTATGAATCCTTTCAAGCAAATGCCTATTTGTAGCAAGTAATGTTTCAGGTTTTCCACAATCGTACCATCCTTCAACGTTGAAGGTTTTAATTTTATCTCCACGTTGAACCATAAGCTGAAGTGCATCGGTAAGCTGATATTCACCCTTGGTTCTTTTATCTTTCATTATTATCTCATCGATACATTGCGCGAGAAGCTGGGGATTTCTGATCCAATAAAGTCCGACTATCGCAAGATTACTTGTGGGATTCTCTGGTTTCTCGATCATCTGTTTTACAAAATCGTTGTGAAGTTCCACTACTCCAAACCGACGCGGATCTTTAACCGATTTGACACCGATAGCAGAAAAAGAATCAGCGATAACGGGTTTTAAATTAACATCGAAGATAGTGTCACCAAGTATGATTAAAATCGGATCAACGGAAAATGTTTCTCTTGCGAGGTAGACGGCATGTGCAAGACCTTTCGGCTCCGATTGCTCGATGAAATCAACTTTGATTGAGTAATTAGATTGTATATACTCTTTAATTTTTTCTCCGAGATATCCCACTATAATTGTAGCTTCATCAAAACCATCCTCAATAACTTTATCAAGGATGTGACCTATGATTGGTTTACCTGCAACATTGAGCAGAACCTTCGGCAAGGTATATGTATGGGGACGAAGCCGGCTGCCAAATCCGGCGACAGGAATAATCGCACGCATCGTTTTAATATCTAATAATGTTATTTATGTTCAAATTCATCGTGCCCCCAACCGGATTCGAACCGGTGTTACAAGCTTGAAAAGCTCGTGTCCTAGGCCTCTAGACGATGGGGGCGAAAAAAGGAAGAGGGAAGAAGTTAGAAATTAGAAGTAAGAAGATTACTTTTTCCCCCGAGCCGTTTTCAACGCAGTGACGAAAATCGCCGTCAGTTCGTCCGCTTCCTTTATCAGCTCATGCGTTTGTTGCGGCTCAAGCATCTCAACTTCACGCAAGAGCTCCAACCAATACATCGACTCGTCAGATTCTTCCAAAGCGATTTGGAGCTTGGCTACGAATTCAGCCGATGACCTCGCCCGACACGCCGCACGATAGTTTGCACCAATGGAGGTCGCTGACCGGACAAGTTGGCGCATAAGAACCTCTGATGCAATCGACCTGGGCAACTTGTCGATGATCCGAATGACCCTGACCGCAAAACGCTTAGTACGATCCTTGAGGTCTCTCGAATCTGCCATGAAACCAACCTCTCCCTGTGCAACTGGACTTCTACCTTCTACAATCTACCGTCTACCTTCCTTGGGGTGACCAGTGGGACTCGAACCCACGACCTCCAGGGCCACAACCTGGCGTTCTAACCAACTGAACTATGGACACCATGGAAATGGATTTTAAAGATACTCAAATTTTGCACGATAATCAAGAATTCCCCTAAAAATACAAAAAAACGCAGTATCGCGACTGCGTTTTCTAAGTAGGCCCGACGCGAATCGAACGCGTAACCTACAGCTTAGAAGGCTGTTGCTCTATCCAATTGAGCTACGGGCCCGTGGCGTAGGTACTTTGTTGTTTGTACTTGGTACTTGGTACTTTGTAAAAAGTCAATAGTCATTCGTCATTGGTCATTAGGAGCGGAACTTTATTCCGCCCTTACAACTCCATGCTCTAAGCTCTATGCTCTACGTTTTTTGCTATTGCTCTGTATAAAATATAACAAATTGAAAAAGTAAATCAAAGGTGGAGGATAATTTCCGATTTCTGACTCTGTTTTTGGAAAGATGAAATCGGAAATTTGAGTCCAGCTATACATAGCCAGATTTCCAATTTCTTCAACGCTTAAACAAAGTCAGAAAATGGAAATCAATGAAATCGCAAATTTGATGCCGATTGAGCAAAGCCAGATTTCCGATTTTATCAAGGCCTGAACAAAGTCAAAAATCGGAAATCAACTACCCTCCACCCCACGGATAGCCAGTCCTTTTAACGCAATAACTACCCTGCTGTGTTACTGCAAAATCAACTTCGAAGTACAACTTCTCCTGATCCCCGCAGTACGGTTCAATAATTTTTATATGATATTCCTTCGCAACAACACCGTTAATGTCTATGCAAAGATCAAACAAACAGTCGCAATGACAGCCTGAAATCTTTTCATGCTCTTCTATGATAATCGTATCATTAAGTAAACTAATCAAGCAGTACAGACTTTCCGGACAACAATTGAATCCGGCGTTTATATGCTTCAGAGTTAATTTGTGACTACCTGCATCGAATGAATATTCTATACAGCTTGAGCTGTCACTACTGTCGGAGCTAAGACCCGCTATCTGGAATCTCTTACAATCCGAATGACTCGTTAACTGACCTTTAAAATCCGGTGTTTGGTCAATATTCGTAATTCGATTCGACTCTTCTTTGCATCCGGTAAAGAGGACTGCAATAAAAACCCCGATTGTGATGGAAATGAGTTTTGGTTTCATGATTCTACCTCCAAGGAAAATGTCATTAGTCAGTAGTAATTTGTCATTTGTACCTTGTAGCCCGTACTTTGTACTTTGTGAGAAGCTATGAGCACTGAGTCCCTAGAGCTAAAATCTCCGCTCTAAGCTCTAAGCTCTTCGCTATTTGTACTTTGTACTTGGTACTTTGTGTTTTTCTCTCCGCTCTCTGCTCATATAGTACCAAATATTCCATGGAAATTCAAGTAATGATCCGGATTCTGTATGGTTTTGAGCACCGCCTTATACAAATTCTTTCTACAAATTCAATGTATTTCAGCCGATTTTTTTATAAACTCAGGGCGGGAATGCATAGAAAACAACAAGTTGATACTTCCCTATATTCTTCATACTTTATCACCATTCTCATATCTATTATAGTTGGGAATAACACTCTTATTGGTTGATAGGTAAAAATCCACCAAAATAAAGGAGGAGAAGTCGGCCCCCGTCGACCGATAGGTATATTTTCAGCTAATCGCGTAAACGGGCAGAGGGGAAATATGTCGTGGAAGATTTAATTGGTAAGATAATCAGTCACAATCGCATGCTGGAGAAACCTGGCGAAGTCGGTCTTTTTTTACTCTCCGGCGGAGACATGCTATGATAGGGCAGATGATTTCATGTTGAACTCACCCCCTTTCTCTAATTTTAGAGAAGGGGTTTGGCTTGCCCGCCAATCTCTATAGCGGTGTGGCGGTGGACGAGTTAGAAATTAGGATATAAATAATGATAGGTCAAACCATATCGCACTATAAAATTATCGAGAAGTTAGGTGAAGGGGGCCCGACTGCGCTCCAGGAAATGGAGCTTCGTCGGGTTGAGTTTGTCCCTGCCTGCGCTGCCGACTCTCGCCTACGCTTCGCTTCGGCGGGTAAACCGGCAGGAAGGCGCCGAAGCTTATCATCCAATGGTGAAAGCCTATGATAGGCCAGACAATTTCGCACTATCGCATTATCGAGAAGCTGGGGGAGGGAGGCATGGGCGTCGTCTATAAAGC
>CAYGZC010000213.1:0-2022 GCA_964354225.1 uncultured Chlorobiaceae bacterium
TATTGCTTATCATTAGGCATTTGTTATTGGTTGATAGGTGAGTGGTAGATATTAATTAGGGTTTTGCTCACCAATAACGAATGACAAAGAACAAATGACTACTTCTTGCAACCCTTCTCACCATTTCTTACATTGTAACACCATTATGAAAAAAGTTAATCTTAAAGGACTTACACTTCAGGAATTAGAAGATTTCTCTCTATCCATCGGTGAGAAAAAGTTTCGCGGCAAACAGCTTTTCGATTGGCTTTATTCCAAAGAAGCTTCATCGTTTACTGAAATGAGTTCTCTGGCGAAATCGCTGCGGGAGAAATTGTCAAAGATATCAACGATTAACTCGATGAAGATCGTTGATGTTCAAGAATCGTCAGATGGAACGAGGAAGTTTCTTTTCGAGCTGGAAGATGGAAAAAGAATCGAGAGCGTGCTCATTCCACCAAAGATTGCATTTGAAAGTTCCGATGCCGACAATGAAGAGGGACAGAAACGCCTTACACTTTGTGTCTCAACACAAGTCGGCTGCCCACTCAATTGTAAGTTCTGTGCTACAGGTACAATGGGTTTTCTACGCAACTTAACCACCGGAGAAATTATTGATCAGGTTCTGCAGGTGAAAAAAATTACCGGGATGAAAATCACAAATATCGTTTATATGGGTATGGGTGAACCGCTGCTAAATTACGACAACGTAATGAAATCTATCGAGATAATCACAACCGGTGTGGGTATCGCAGCGAAGCGGATCACTCTTTCAACCGTTGGTTTAGTTCCACAAATCCGGCAGTTAGCAAATGAGAAACGCAAAATGAAATTAGCAATCTCACTTCACTCCCTTGATGATGAGCTTCGAAAAGAATTGATACCAATTGCCAACAAGTATAAACTTAATGAATTGATGAATGCGGTCGACCATTACTATCGAAAAACAAAACTCCGCCCCACTTTCGAGTATATTCTTTTCGATGGAGTGAATGATAGAATTGAAGATATCAAACTTCTCGTCAAGCTCTCCAAACGAATTCCATGCAAAGTGAATATAATCCCGTTTCATAATATCGAGTTCACTCATCCGACAGGAATTGACTTAAACTTGCAACCGACAAAAGTATCAAAGATGGAAGAATTTGTGAAAAAACTTCGAGAGTCTCACATTACAGTCTTTATCCGCAGTAGTGCCGGCGAAGATATCGATGCCGCATGCGGACAACTTGCAATCAAAGCTGAAAGAAAAAAGCGGAACTCCGTAACTCCCAAATTCCATCATTCCAAATTGGAGATCGTATGAAATATTTCATTCACATTTCGATCCTTTTCGGTTTCACAATTTGTCTGTATGCTCAACCGTCACTGCCGCCCGAACATTTCACCCGCGAGCGGGCATACGATGTTCTCCATTACAAATTGAACATCGCCATTGATGAGATCTCCAAAACGTGCGAAGGCGAGGTGAACATCAAATTGATTCCACTGCGTCCAATTTTTGATGAAGTTATTCTTGATGCTGCCGAAATGCAAATCTCCAAAGTAAAACTTGGATTAAAACAATTGGATTTCACACGCGAAGGCGAGACGCTTGTTGTGGTGCTCGATAAGCCATACGGTTTAACGGATACAATCAATCTTACAATTTCATATTCTGTAACTTTACCAAAGAAAGGATTGTACTTTGTCACCCCCGACAGCGGGTATCCAAACAAACAATATCAGGCATGGACGCAGGGGGAAGCGGAAGACAATCATTACTGGTTCCCGTGTTATGATTTTCCAAACGATAGAGCAACGAGTGAAATGATTGTTACGGTGAATGACCGCTTCACTGCAATCAGCAACGGTAAACTCCTCGACGTGAAAAAAAATTCAAATGAACATAATGCAACCTACCATTGGTTCGAGAGTAAACCGCACGTCTCGTATTTGATCTCGCTCGTAGTCGGAGAATACGTTGAAGTGAAAGATTCGTGGGACAATATTCCGCTGAGTTATTATGTTTACAAGCATCAACAGTCGGATGCAATGTTATCA
>CAYGZC010000214.1:0-3506 GCA_964354225.1 uncultured Chlorobiaceae bacterium
CTTTCAAGAAAATATATTTTATGTTTGTGAATTTCATTTTACTGAATCGGTTGTAAGTTGTCTAAAAATATCTTCAAGACTTGTTTGCACACGATGAAGTTCTAATAAATCCCACCCTTTCTGAATACAGAGCTGAAAGAGATCTTTCCTAATATCAGTGGCATTTGCAGTCTCCACACTAAACTTCTTAACGCCGTTCCGCTCATCTATTAACGAGACCGTTTCAATCGAAGGAATATTTTTCACCTGCACAGAGATTAGATCAAATGATTGATCAGCAGGAACTTCCACTTCGAGGATTACTTTTTCACCGCCATGAAGACTGCGCTGTAAATCTTCAATAGGACCATCTGCAACAATTTTACCACGATTGATGATTATAACTCGGTTGCACGTTGCTTGAACTTCCGGGAGAATATGTGTTGAAAGGATAACTGTCTTCTGTTTCCCAAGTGCCTGGATCAAACCTCGGATCTCAACTATCTGGTTTGGGTCTAAGCCGCTGGTTGGCTCATCGAGTATTAAAACTTTGGGATCATGAATCATCGCAGCAGCAAGCCCAACACGCTGACGGTAGCCTTTCGAGAGATGACCAATATCTTTATGTTTCATCTCACTTAATCCACAGGCGTCTACCATTTCTCTCATTCGCCGGGAGATGAGAGGTTTCGGAACACCTTGAAGCTGAGCAGTATATTCTAAATATTCCAGAACATTCATATCGTGATAGAGAGGATTTTGTTCAGGAAGGTATCCGACAAGCTTCCGCACTGCTAATGAATCTGAATGCACATCATGTCCCTCAACCTGAATAGAGCCGCCACTTGGAGATAAGTAACAAGTAATTATTCTCATAGTTGTGGTTTTACCGGCACCATTAGGTCCAAGGAATCCCAAAATTTCTCCCGAATGCACTTCAAAAGAGATATTGTCTACGGCTTTGGCTTTGCCATAGAACTTTGATAACTTATTTACAAGAATCGACATCGCAAAAAAGACGATTGTTAAGAAAAGGATATTAAACTTCTACTTTATCGTTGAAAAATATGTGAAAAAATTCTGAAAAATGCAAATTTTCCGACCATATTCAAACAGAACAATGCCTACATCTAGCCATTCACTAAATAAACAAGCAATAATTTTACTGTAACTCTTTATCATTGTTGTCGTTTACCATAGATAGTCAACTCACATTTTTCAATTTTCATAATGTTCATGAAATCTTTATCTATCTTTTTTCCCCTCCTGCTTGTAACTTGTAATGCCTATTCAATTCACCTCGATTCAATTAAAAGTCGCCCGACACTTGAAGCGATCCGCATAAATAATCCTATCAAGGTTGATGGACTATTGTCGGAACAAGAATGGCAACGTCCCGGTATCACAGATTTTACACAGCGTGACCCAAACGAAGGTGCATTGCCTACTTACAAAACCGAAGTGTGGGTCACTTATGATGATGCAGCTATTTACATCGGCGCACGCATGTATGACGATCATCCGGATTCTATTGTCAGCAGAATCGGCAGACGTGATGCTGAATTGAGCGCTGATTGGTTCGCTGTTGCAATCGATTCATATCATGATAGACGAAACGGTTTTTTCTTTGTCGCATTTCCAAGCGGTTCAATACAGGATGGAATTTTTTTCAATGATTCATGGGATGATAAAACTTGGGACGGTATATGGGATGTTGGAACACAGATAGATGACAAAGGATGGACAGCAGAACTTAGAATTCCTTATTCGCAATTACGCTTCCCCGAACAAGATGAATATATATGGGGAATCAATTTGGTTCGCGGCATTGATAGATTGAAAGAAGAAGACTATTATATCATGGTTCCTAAAAAGGAGAGCGGTTTTGTTTCCCACTTCGCTGATTTAGCGGGTATTCGAAATATTTACCCGCCAACCCGAATTGAAGTTCTACCTTACATTGTTGGTAAAAACAAAATTACAAATCAAATTAAAAAGGTAAATCCATTTTATGATGCAGCCAGGTAAAAGGTAATATTGGTGGCAGCTGTAAATTGGTAGCCCAAAATATCTTAAGATATCCAGGACTTGAATATTTTTTTCACAATTTACATTGCGATAATTTCCACGGGGGAAATCAGCGTTCATAGAATCCGGTGATTTTCGCTAAGGCGATTACTTTTCCCTCTAATGTTTTTTCGAAGGCGACTAAGCTCGTATTTGATGTGAGATCGAGATTTTCCACGTTCAGTGCATAAACCGATATGACGTAGGGGTGGGGCCCAGACCCTTTGGGTGGTTGAGGACCGCCATATCCTAATTCGCCATAGGAGTTGTATAATTCCTTGGAACCGGGTGGCATTTTTTTCCCTGAAGCACCTTCAGAGAGGGATGTAACATTTTTGGGGATATTGATAGCGAACCAATGGATCCAATTTCTGGCAACCGGGTGCGGATCTATGATAGAAATTGCAAATGATTTTGTTTCATCGGGCACACCGGTCCACGTAAGCGGTATGGAAATATTCTTCTCCCCAACTGCACCTTGATGTGCATATTTTGTAGGAATATACTTTCCATCCTGAAATGCAGAAGTTAAAATTTGCATTATATTACCTCCTTTAAAAAAGGTTCTTATTTTTTTTCGATTTGAAACTGGCAAGCGCTCGCTCGACTGTCTCATACGTATCGAACACCTTTATAAGTTTGGTAACGATAAAAAGGTTTTGAATTTTTCCACCGATCCGTGCTAATCGCAGCTCACCCCCGGCGCTGCGCATCGTTGTTAGTGCTGAGATCAATGTACCAAGTCCTGAGCTGTTCATGTAATTCACGCCACCAAGATCGATGATCACTTGCTTTACGTCATCGCCTACTAAGCTGTGAATTTTTTCACGAACATTTGTTGTATCCGGCTCGCCAAGTAAATCGCCCTTCATTGTGAGTACAGCAATGTCGTTTTCCATTTTTTCTTTGATCTGCATTAGAATCCTCGCTTGATTAATGATAATTGGTAAAAAATTTATGTTCAATCATACAAAAGTCTACATAAAAAGTCAACTTATTTTCTTATGTAAAAAGCTCGATATATTTATTTCCCGTCCCATTGTTAAAAATCACCATTTTTTGGCATTTTTAACAATTTCACACTCAACTAATTTTCGGGTAGCGGCAATAGCCGCCGTTCCTTCCAGACATAAGAAAATTTCCTCAAGAGATGCAGTGTGTTTTATTTCACGCAGTAATTATGGATCGGTGACGGCATTAGTGGTTCCCCTACATTCAAATAGAATATTCCTAATTCATTTCTTATTTTTTCGAAATGAATTAATCTTTCAACTTATACTGACTAATGTGCTTTATGAAATTAATAGAGTCAATTTACTCGACTTTTTCTGAATAATTTTGTAGATTCTATCATAAAAACAATATAGCTACCAAAACTATACTTATACTGGGTGGGGGAACAGGTGGGAGGATAGTGACTGACCGCGAGCCGCGTAAACATCTCGGAAGCCAACACCGCA
>CAYGZC010000215.1:0-8368 GCA_964354225.1 uncultured Chlorobiaceae bacterium
TTCTTCCTGAATGATCATCATATCTGCCTGGAAGTTGACACATACAGAATCTTCAAGTTTAGATGTTGGCGATTTGTCGTTGGAGCATGAAACAAGGATAAAAATCACCAAAAAATATAATAACCACTGTATTCGCATAGGTTTCTTTGGTTTTGTTTAATTGTAAGAATATATCACACTAAATGCAATCCTTGACTTTCAGTGCTCTTCTTTGTATTTTGATTATCCAATAATCAGAATAATCTACATTTTTGTTAAATCCATTGGAGTTTTATGGCAACAACATCAGATTTTCGTTCGGGCATGACTATTCGCATGGACGGGGAATTATGGACAATCGTCGAATTTCAACATGTGAATCCGGGGAATTGGCGTGCATTTGTTCGAACAAAGTTAAAGAGTTTAAAATCAGGAAAAGTGGTTGAGATACGCTTCCGTGCAGGGGAAGCAATCGACGTGGTTCGGATTGAAGCGAAAGAATTTCAATATCTCTATCACGATGGATCAGGCTATGTGTTTATGGATAAAGAAACATACGACCAGATTAACGTTGAAGAAAGCCATATCGGTGAAGGTGCGCACTTTTTAAAAGAAAGTGAGAGCGTGAAAATCATGTTCAATGGAAATGAAATCATATCGGTAGAAATGCCAATTACGGTGGAGTTGAAAGTTATCGAAACACCTCCGGGGGTTCGGGGTGATACTGCAACCGGTGCTCAAAAACCGGCAAAGGTTGAGACAGGTACGATGGTGAATGTCCCACTTTTTATAAATGAAGGTGATAAAATTAAAGTTGATACCCGCACTGGAGATTATCTTGAACGAGTTAAATCATAATTATGTAGCTCCTACATCCACCAATTAAAGGAGAGACTATGGATCTTGCGTATCTAAAAAAATTAATAAAAATTGTTGAGCAAAGTAAAGTCGATGAGCTAGAGATAGAGGAGGAAGGATTAAAAGTGCGGGTTGCGAAGAATCCGCATCAATCTGTAATGCCTGTTCTTATGGCTCCATCGGTGTCGTATCCAACGGCTTCGGTGCTAGCTCCGGCTCCAGACAAAGCTGAAGCCGCACCAACACCCGAACTTGTTGCTAAACCAGCAGTAAAATTCCATGAGGTTAAATCACCTATTGTTGGCACATTCTATAGGGCGCCTGCACCTGATGCGGATTCATACGTCGAGGTAGGTGCGGTCGTTCAACCGAAGCAGGTTCTCTGTATCATTGAAGCAATGAAGCTTATGAATGAAATAGAGTGTGATGTATCGGGTCGTATCGTAAAGATATTAGTCGAGAATGCACAACCGGTTGAATACAACCAGACTCTGTTTCTCATTGAGTCACTATAAATGATCAGATTGCACAATCGTTCTTTCCAAAACTCAATGATCAAATAAAAGAATAGAGTGTTTAAAAAAGTTTTAATAGCAAATAGGGGGGAGATTGCACTCAGAGTCATGCGAGTGTGTCGAGAGCTTGGACTCAGAACAGTAGCTGTATATTCTGAAGCTGATCGGGATTCGTTGCATGTTCGATTCGCTGACGAAGCGGTGTGCATAGGTCCACCCCCAAGCCGAGATAGTTATCTTCATATCCCTCGAATCATCTCTGCGGCTGAGATCACAAACGCAGATGCAATTCATCCCGGTTATGGTTTCTTAGCTGAGAATGCTCAGTTCTCCGAAATCTGTCAATCGCAAGGAGTAAAATTTATTGGACCTTCCCCCGAAGCTATTATAGCTATGGGAGATAAAGCGTTGGCGAAAGATACAATGCGAAAGGCAGGTGTTCCCGTTGTTCCCGGAAGCGATGGTATCGTGAAGGGCGTGAACCAGGGATTAGAGGTTGCAAAATCAATCGGTTTCCCAGTGATGATTAAAGCAACTGCCGGTGGAGGAGGGAAAGGAATGCGGATCGTTCTTGAAGAAGCTGAGTTTGAAAAATCATTCCAGATGGCAAGCAATGAAGCCGGTGCTGCCTTTGGCAATCCAGATATGTACATTGAAAAGTTTGTCGAACAGCCACGCCACATTGAAATCCAGGTATTCGGAGATGGGAAGGGTAATGCTATTCATTTAAATGAGCGTGATTGTTCAATCCAACGTAGGCATCAGAAATTGATCGAAGAATCCCCCTCTCCGATAGTGGACCACAAAATGCGTGAAGCAATGGGTGCTGCTGCAATCAAAGGTGCTAAAGGAGTGAAATACGAAGGTGCCGGGACTATTGAATTTATCGTTGACAAGGATAGAAATTTCTATTTCATGGAGATGAATACACGTATTCAAGTGGAGCATCCCGTCACCGAGCAGGTAACCGGTTATGATTTAATCAAGATGCAAATCGAGATTGCTGCAGGTGCAAAGTTGAAGAAGAAGGAATTCAAGCCGAGAGGTCATGCAATCGAATGTCGTATCAATGCTGAAGATCCTGAACATGATTTCCGACCGTCTCCTGGTCTGATCACCGGCTTTCATTTACCCGGCGGTTTTGGTGTCAGGGTCGATACGCATTGTTATGCTGGATATAAGGTGCCACCCTTCTACGATTCATTAATTGCTAAGCTCATTGTGTTCGCTCCGACACGAGAGGAAGCAATTAAAAAAATGGCTGGCGCACTCGAAGAATTTACTATCGAAGGTATACACACCACTATACCATTTCATCGAAAGGTAATGCAAAACGATGTTTTCAAAAGTGGAATATTCGATACAAGTTTTATTGATAAACATTATAACAACAAATAATCTATAAGCATTAAGGTGATTATTATGACTTTTCCAGAAAATCTCAAATACACAAAAGAACATGAATGGATTCGCTTAGAAGGCGATATCGGCATAGTTGGAATAACCGATTATGCCCAAGGTGAACTTGGTGACGTTGTTTTCGTTGAACTTCCGGTTCAAGGGAAGCAGGTCAAACAAGGTGAAAGCTTCGGAACAATTGAAGCTGTAAAAGCTGTCTCCGATCTTTTTGCACCAGTTTCCGGTGAAGTCATTGAAACAAATACCGAGCTTGAGAAAGCACCGGAACTAATCAACAAAGAACCTTACGCCAAAGGCTGGATAATCAAGCTGAAGATTCAAAGTAAGAGCGAGTTAAATAACCTCCTCGATGTGAAGGCGTACCGAGATCTGGTTGGTAAATAGTTCATCGTTCTTAGTTGTTGTTTCTTAAACTTTTAGTTTATAATGTCCATTATTTCATGGGATTATAATTCAAATCCTAAACATTACATTTCATATCCGTTTTGAATAAAACTATGTCAGTCACACTCTCACAATCTGAATTATTTTCACAACGTCATATTGGCACTGATCCGAATGAAATCGAATTAATGCTCAAGGAAGTCGGTGCTCGCTCGCTCGATGAGTTTATGAACAGCGTGGTACCTCAGCAGATTCGGTCACGGCGTTCTCTTACGTTACAGCCACCAGCTACTGAGCGTGAAGCGTTGGAGGAACTAAAAGTAATTGCTTCAAAGAATCATGTCTATCGTTCGCTCATCGGTATGGGTTTCAACGATACGATCACACCGGCAGTTATCCAGCGGAATATTTTGGAAAATCCAGGTTGGTACACGCAGTACACTCCTTATCAAGCTGAGATTGCACAGGGGAGGATGGAAGCGCTTCTCAACTTTCAAACTATGGTTATTGATTTAACCGGACTTCCAATTGCGAACGCTTCGCTTCTCGATGAATCAACCGCAGCCGCAGAAGCGATGACGATGTTTTTTGGTGTAAAAGGCAGACCTCAGGGCGGAATCTTTTTCATTTCAGACGATTGTCATCCGCAGAACATTGAGGTAGCACGAACACGGGCGAAACCACTTGGCATTGAAATAGTAGTTGGGAAATGGGATAAATTTGAATTTACAAAAAATGTGTTCGGTGCACTTCTTCAGTATCCAGCATCTGATGGTGCGGTTTACGATTATAAGACATTATGTGAGAAAGCACACGCTGCCGGTGCATACGTTATAGTTGCGGCTGATATTCTGAGTTTAACACTATTAATTCCACCCGGCGAATTCGGTGCTGATGTTGCTGTTGGAAACACGCAACGGTTCGGTGTGCCGCTCGGTTACGGCGGTCCTCATGCCGCATACTTCGCAACAAAGGATGAATTTAAACGTCATATTCCCGGTCGGATCATTGGTGTGTCAGTCGATTCAAGAGGACAGCGCGCTCTCCGTATGGCGCTGCAAACCCGCGAGCAGCACATCCGCCGTGAGAAAGCAACATCGAACATCTGCACATCGCAAGTCCTTCTTGCAATCATGGCAAGTATGTATGCCGTGTATCATGGACCCAAAAGAATCAAAGCTATCGCGGAACGAATCCACAATCTTACTAAAGTGTTGGCAAGCGGATTGAAGCAGCTTGGGTATAAAATTATTCACGATGATTATTTTGATACTCTCCGTTTCACTGTGGATAAAAATTTTAAATCAATCAATGAGCCAATTCTTCAATCCTACAATTTCAACATCCGCTGGTTTGATAATTGTTCGTGTGGAATATCGTTGGATGAAGTCTCTTCGTTCCAGGAAATCGAATCCCTTCTAAAAATCTTTACTCTTAAAAAGCCCGTAATAGTTTCTGTTGAAGATATTGCCTCAAAAGAATCGGGCGGTTACAATGGAAAGTTAAAACGCACTTCATCGTACCTGACTCATCCTGTATTCAACAAGCATCATTCAGAAACGGAGATGCTGAGGTACATTCGCTCACTCGAAGAGAAGGACCTTTCTCTTACGATGAGTATGATACCTCTTGGCTCTTGTACGATGAAGCTAAATGCAACCGCAGAGCTGATGCCTATAACCTGGCGGGAATTTAGTTCGATACATCCATTTGCACCGACTGAACAGGCGAAAGGGTATCATGAATTATTCAAGCAGCTTGAAGACATGCTAAAAGAAATTACCGGTTTTGATGCAATTTCCTTTCAGCCAAACTCCGGCGCACAGGGTGAATACACCGGATTGCTTGTAATTCGTGCTTACCATGAAAGTCGTGGGCAAGGTCATCGGAATGTTTGTTTGATTCCCTCTTCCGCACACGGTACTAATCCGGCGAGTGCGGTGATGGCGGGAATGGAAGTCGTTGTTGTGAAGGCGATGAACGACGGCTGCATCGACATCAAAGATTTGGAAGAAAAAGCAAAAACACACAAAGATAAACTTGCCGCCTTGATGGTAACATATCCTTCGACGCATGGTGTGTTTGAAGAAGGTATCAAAGATATCTGTCGCATTGTGCATGAGAACAGTGGACAGGTTTATATGGACGGTGCAAACTTAAATGCACAAGTTGGTTACTGTTATCCTGCTGAACTTGGTGCCGATGTTTGCCATCTCAACTTACATAAAACATTTGCAATTCCTCATGGTGGAGGCGGTCCAGGTGTTGGTCCAATCGGTGTTGCAAAACATCTCTTGCCGTTTCTTCCTACTCATCCGGTCGTTTTAATCAACGGTGGAAAAGGAATCGGTCCGGTTGCTTCTGCACCGTGGGGTAGTGCTGGCGTACTTGCAATCTCATGGACTTATATCAAGATGATGGGAGCTGATGGCTTGAAACATGCAACCGAAATTGCAATCCTGAATGCAAACTATATGGCAAAGCGACTTGAAAAATATTATCCCATTGTATATCAGGGTATGAATGGAAGAGTTGCACACGAGTTCATAATCGATCTGCGACAAATCAAAGCAAGTGCTGATATTGAAGTAGAAGATGTTGCAAAGCGTTTGATGGATTACGGTTTCCACGCACCAACCACTTCTTTTCCAGTTCCCGGAACATTAATGATTGAGCCGACTGAGAGTGAATCGAAAGATGAGCTTGATCGATATTGTGATGCTTTAATTTCGATCAGACAAGAAGTTGCTGAAATTGAATCTGGGAGGGCTGATAAAGTGAATAACATTTTGAAGAATGCCCCACACACAGCAGATGTGGTGGCGAGTGACGAATGGCGTTTTCCATATCCACGCGAGAAGGCTGCCTATCCAACCCAGTGGACACGAGAAAGAAAATTCTGGATTCCGGTTGGGCGGGTGAATAATGTTTATGGAGATAGGAATCTTGTATGTACGTGCCCACCGATAGAAGCGTACATGGAAAACAACCCCAAATAATAAATTATCTACTCGAGTTACCGAGATTTCATATTGATACTTTATTGTTTGATTCGGAAGTTATTCTTAAATTTAGCAAGTGTTTATCAAATTCATTTTAGTTTAAATTTCAAATCTGGAGAAACATTATGGTACAACGAATTATAATGTGCATTCTTCTCATATCCTTGTTAATAACCATTTCAAGTGCTCAAAAGCTTGAAGACATCCTCAAGAAACATTATGAAGCGCGCGGCGGATTGAAGAACATCAAAGCTGTTCAAACAATTCAAACGACGGGCAAGATTACTATGATGGGAAAAGATTATCCAACGACCATCTACCAGAAACGTTCCGGCGGTTTTCGATCGGATATGCTGATGGGTAAAACGAATATCGTTCAGGCGTATGATGGCAAAATCGGTTGGCAGATTATTCCGATGGCGGGAACATTGGATCCAATAGATATGAAAGATCAAGAATTGCAGAGCATAAAAGAACAAGCCGACCTGGATGGATATCTGATCGATTGGAAAGATAAAAATTATAAACTTGAACTAGTAGGAAAAGAAAGTCTTAAGGAAAAACCGGTTTACCACATCAAGGTAATCCGACAAGATACAACCGAGCATCATATTTACCTCGATGCGAAAACATATTTGCTGGTTCAAGAGACGGAGAAAATGAAAATGATAGGAAAGGAAATGGAAGTTGTTACCACTCTTGGTGATTATCGGAAGGTGGATAAGATTATGATGCCGTTCGAGCAGGAAGTTGGCGGAGCAATGCCGCAAAAAATTCAGTTCGAGAAAATTATTTTCAACAAGAAGGTTCCCGATTCGATATTTGTGAAACCAAATGTAAAACATTATTGATATCTCCCATCATTACAGTGAGGACTCGATGAGGTCGCATGTGGAGCATCCTCCCAGCGAGAGCTGGCTTGGAGGTAGTTCTACTACCGATCATAGATTATTTAGAAAGTTGGTATGAGGTTTACAGATTAATTCAATGTGGCGCCGTGTGGTCGGATGTGGAACATCCTCCCAGCTAGTGACGCAGGGCTATTTAAACACAATATATTTTTTATGAGGATTTATGAATAGAAAAACCATAAACCGTTTTTTCGTTTATACTTTTACGTTTTTGCTTTCCAACTTTATCATTTGGACTCAAACACTTTCACAAGAATCAAACCACAAAATCGCCATCGTTATCCACGGTGGTGCAGGTACAATCCTGAAAGCAAACATGACGCCAGATATGGAAGGGGACTACAGAGACAAACTCACCGAAGTGCTCGAGACTGGATACAAAATTCTAAAAGATGGCGGAACAAGCATTGATGCGGTTGAAGCTGTTATAAATATTATGGAAGACTCGCCGCTCTTTAATGCAGGTAAAGGTGCAGTCTTCACACATGAGGGTACAAACGAGCTTGATGCTTCAATCATGGATGGCAGAACACTTAATGCCGGTGCAGTTGCAGCAGTGAAGCATATTAAGAACCCAATTAGTCTTGCGCGATTGGTAATGGAAAAATCGTGGCACGTGATGCTTGCCGGTGACGGTGCTGAAAAGTTTGCACAGGAACAAGGTGTGCAGTTAGTAGATCAAGAATATTTTAAAACCGAAAGGAGATGGAAGCAGCTTCAACAAATTATCAATCAAGATTCAAAGCAGGATGACTCGCTGAAGTTAGAGAGGAAGAAGAATCCACCATCAGGCATTACAAATGACAGCCACGGAACTGTAGGCTGTGTCGCGCTTGACAAGTTTGGCAACATCGTTGCAGGTACATCAACCGGTGGAATGACGAACAAGCGATTCGGTCGTGTTGGCGATTCTCCGATTATCGGTGCGGGTAATTATGCGAACAACAACACGTGCGGTGTTTCAGGAACAGGTGATGGTGAATATTTCATCCGGCTGAATGTTGCAAAAGATATTTCCGATTTGATGGAATACAAGGGGATGACTGTAAAGGAAGCGTCTCAAACTGTTATCGACAAGCTGACGAAACTTGGCGGTACGGGCGGGGTAATAGCTCTTGATAAAGACGGCAACTTCGCGATGCCGTTTAATACTTCTGGTATGTACCGCGGATATATGGATGAGAATGGGAAGCCGGTGGTGGAGATTTATAAGGAGTAATGAAAATTTGTGGTGTATTTTATCGGTCAAGTGACTATCAAACGATTCTTATTCCCTCGATATTAGCTTGTTGTATCATCT
>CAYGZC010000216.1:0-3797 GCA_964354225.1 uncultured Chlorobiaceae bacterium
AAATAATTTAATTTGTTGCTTCAAAAAATAATTTTTATTAAATTATACAAAACTTATAAAGTATCTTATCTTGTGTAAATCATACAGGCGAAAAAACGAAAACGTTAATGTTCTCGTATACGCCTTTCTTGGAGTGAAATACAAGCATGAAGCTCAGTGATATCCTTGACGAAAAGGTTGTTGTAATAAACCTTCCAGGAAATACTAAAGAAGAAATCATTGACGCCCTGATCAATTTGGTGAGTCAATCACCAAAAGTTCTTGATAAAGAGAAGGTGCGTACTGCCATATTCGAACGGGAAAAGATTATGTCGACCGGTGTGGGTAATGGTTTTGCTATCCCTCACGGAAAGACGGATGCCGTTTCCGATATTGTGGCTGCATTCGGTGTGACCGCTCAACCTATTCCTTATCAATCACTTGATGAAAAACCCGTGAGATTGATATTTCTTCTCATCGGCAAAGATAATCTTGTCGGTCCACATATCAAGCTCTTGAGCCGTATCTCGCGGTTTATGAATAAAGAAGATTTTCGGAATAAACTTCTGGAAACAAAAACACCACAAGAGCTCATTGCCGCTTTCAAACAAGAAGAAGCAAATTACTCGGAAATGTAATATTTCAGGATAGACTGCTATCCTCTCTTCCCGACGGTTCTAACCGGAACGGAAAAAATACGAAGTTATGTTGAAGTACAAATCAATCAAAGGCACCAGGGATATACTTCCCGACGAAAGTCATCGCTGGCAGTTTGTCGAGCAAGCGATCCGCTCGGTGATGCATGTATTTAATTACCGTGAAATTAGAACTCCGGTATTTGAAGAAACAGCTCTCTTTTCCCGTAGCATCGGAGAATCAACTGATATTGTTGGAAAGGAAATGTATACTTTCACTGATCGAAGCGGAATCAGCTTGACGTTAAAGCCGGAGATGACTGCGGCAGTTATGCGTTCGTACTTACAAAACAATCTTGGCGAACACCAGCCGCTGGTAAAAGTCTATTATATCGCTCCGATGTTTCGGCAGGAACGTCCGCAAGCCGGACGTTTAAGACAATTTCATCAATTCGGTGCTGAAGCGATTGGTGGACAAGATGCCGTAGTAGATGCGGAGATTATTGCACTATCTGCTGAAATATACCGAGCGCTACAGCTTAAGAGTTTTAAAGTCAAAATTAATTCCGTCGGCTGTGAAATCTGCCGACCGGCTTATAAAGATACACTGAAAAAATATCTCTCCGGTGTCTTCGATAAACTATCAGAAGAAAGCCAGCGCCGCTTCGATCAAAATCCGTTGCGCATCCTGGATTCTAAAGACGATAATGACCGGCTGCTTACAAAGGATGCGCCTTTAATGAAAGATTATCTCTGCAAGGAATGTGAATCTCACTTCAGCGAGCTTCAAACAATCCTGACTTCGATAAAAATTGAATATGAAATTGACGGCAGAATAGTAAGAGGATTGGACTACTACACGAAGACAGCTTATGAAATAATAAGCAAAGATTTAGGGGCGCAGGATGCTCTTGTGGGTGGCGGACGATACGATATGCTTGTGAAAGAACTTGGCGGCAAGCATACTCCATCTGTTGGTTTTGCAGCAGGTATCGAGCGGTTGTTGATGGCGATGGAGAAACAAAATTTATTTACAAGTGAAAACGCTCGACCGGCTATCTTCATTGCCGCCGCTGATAATGCCGGCAAACACTGGGCAATTATACAATCCATGGAATTTCGCCGACACGGAATTCCGTGTGAAATTGATTTGCTCGGACGAAGTTTGAAATCTCAAATGCGCGAGGCAGACCGGCAGAATGCAAAGTTTGTACTGATAGTCGGTGAAACCGAATTGCAGCAAAAACAAGTTTCAATGAAAAATATGAAAACGGGTGAGCAAACGAATATCATGATAAAAGATTTGATGGATTATTTTCAACATGGAAGAGGCAAAGATGAAACAGGGAAAACGGGTTAAGCCGAAATTTCCGATCGAGTATCGCTTGCTTATCATTCCGAAGGTTAAAGAGCGGGAAAAGAAAATTGTCACGCTCTTTGCGCTGAGAACCGTGAATGAATTCACAAATTTTCGTTACGAAATCATCGTTGAGCCGGAAGTGAACAACCGCACGATGCATTTAAAAATACGCGGCTTAAGAGCGCCACAGGTCTCGATTCCTGCAGTAGGTCCTGCAACCTTTAGCGCTGAATATGATGGCCTAAATGGATCTTATGATGTGATTATTTCTAAACATGCTAAATATGAAAATAAATTTATCGTCAATATTAATAAAGAAAAAATTGTCGTGAAGGAAATCCCCAATAAAAGATTTATCGAAATCGTAACAGATGAAAACGAGTGGTAAGATAATTATGAATTATGAGTTATGAGTTTTGAGTTATTAGTTAATAATGTATCCTGAACTTTTTAAAATAGGACCGTTTACCGTTCACAGTTTCGGTTTGATGATGGCAGTCGGCTTCATTGCTGGCAGTATTTTCTTAACAAAAGAAATCAAGCGAAAAGGTTACGATCCCAACATGGCGAGTACGATTACATTACTCGCGGTTATTTTCGGAATTGTAGGATCAAAAATTCTCTTTCTAATCGAAGACTGGAGTAACTTTATCCTTAATCCGGCACGAGAGGCATTCTCGCCCGGCGGATTAACCTGGTACGGTGGATTTTTTCTTGCAACGTTTGCTATCTGGATTTATGCGCGGAGAAAAAATATACCGTTCCTCAAAGTCTGCGATGCCACTGCACCCGGATTAATGATCGGTTATGGGATTGCACGGATTGGCTGTCATCTTGCCGGTGATGGAGATTATGGTATACCCACAAACCTCCCATGGGGCGCAGTTTATTCAAATGGAACATACCCCCCATCGCTTGCATTCAGGGATTATCCGGATATCGTTGAAAAATATGGTATAAACGGCGCTGTTCCAGATACAATTCTCGTCCATCCAGCACCGATCTATGAATTTATTTTAGCAATAATTTTGTTCTTAATTTTGTGGCGGCTTCGTAAGAATAATTATGCCCATGGAAAAATCTTTATGATATATTTAATCTTCTACGGTACTGCAAGATTGCTTGTCGAATTCATCCGACTGAATCCGAGAATTTTCATCGGTCTCACAGAAGCCCAATTAATATCAATCATCCTAATAATTTTTGGAATAGGTGGAATAAATGTACTATCAAAATCAAAACAATAACAAAAGAAAACGTCCGTTTAACTTAATCTATAACGGCAATCCGAATCAGAGACCGATCTTTGAAAGGAAAGAACGACAAACCCCTTTGCGAGTGGTACACGACCGTAAACCTACGGCTAATATAATTGCCGGACGTCAGCCCGTGCTGGAAGCTTTAAGAGGTGGAACGATAATCGAGAAAGTCGTTATTCTCTCCGGAGTGAGAGGTTCTGCCATCGAGCGGATTAAAACAATAGCAAAGAGGAACCGCATACAATGCGTTGAGGTTGGAAAGCAAAAATTCCGAGACCTCGTTAGCGATACAACCACACAAGGAGTTGTTGCTATAGTTGGCACGAAAAGATATGTTGAAGTGGACGACATCATTAAAACTGCCCAATCACGCAACCAGAAACCTTTCATCCTGATTCTCGATGAGATTGAAGATCCTCATAACTTAGGCGCGCTGATACGCACAGCGGAGTGTGCAGGTGTGCACGGTGCAGTTATCCCGAAACATCATGCTGCCTCGGTGAACCAGACTGTTGCGAAAACCTCTGCCGGTGCAAGCGAGCATCTTGACGTGGCTAAGGTAAC
>CAYGZC010000217.1:0-30501 GCA_964354225.1 uncultured Chlorobiaceae bacterium
ATGGTCTACTGACAATTGGTTTGAGAACTTTTATAAAGAAGTGACAACAAAATACAGAGTAGATACTAATAAAATTTATCTGACAGGAGTTAGTCTGGGTGGAGATGGGACATGGTATCTGGCTATAAAATATCCTGAAAAATTTACAGCTATTGCTCCTATGAGTGGATTTACACGTCATATGAATTACATAATGAAAAATACTGATAAATTAATTGATATCCCTATTTGGGCTTTTCATGGAAAAATTGATGAAGTGGTTCAATTTGAGGATACTGAATGGATGATTAATAAATTAATGGGAAAAAATAAAGATTTAAAATTCACAGCAGAACCTGATGTAGGTCATTGGATAGATTGGTTGGTATATCCTAAACAGGAATTATATGATTGGTTTTTAAAATATGATAAAAGATCGAGATTTAATAAATAGGCTATAACAAGCGCCTCAACAGCGACCGCGTCTTCGATGTGGTCGTTTGAGGTAATAATAAAGTAGATCGACAAAACTTAGTTTCTATTTAAAGTAAGTTATAAAAGAAAAATAAATTATAAACCATTGGTGTTGGTTTTCGAAGCTACATTGCTATATTGGGTGGCAGCTTAAAAACCACGCCGTTATACGCTTTAGTATTTTTTAGAATAAATCATAGGAATTATTGAGGTGTTATGAAAACTAGTGATGAACCAATTATTGTAGAACAAACATTTAATTCATCTATTGAATCTGTTTGGAATGCCATTACAGAGATTAAACAAATGCGACAATGGTATTTTGAAAACATTCCTGCATTTAAACCTGAAATCGGATTCGAGACTCAATTTAGCGTGCAAAGTAACGATAGAAATTTTCTTCATATGTGGAAAGTGACTGATGTTCAGCCTCTGAAAATGATAAAATACAGTTGGGGATTTCAGGATTATCCCGGTAAATCAACCGTTACTTTTGAATTATTAAAACAAGATAATTTAACAAAGTTAAGGCTTACGGTCGATGTTCTTGAAGATTTTCCAGAGGATATATCTGAATTCACAAGAGAAAGTTGTATTGCGGGCTGGAAATATTTTATTAATAATAGAATTAAAGATTTTTTTAAAAATAGATAGCGTATTACAAGCCAATCAAGCGGATGACGTTTTCGCGCTAAGCATTTTTAAGAATTTAGGATTAATCCTTCTGCATCGGTTATCTTATCCAAGATAGTCTTGCCATAAAAGAAATTATTTTCCCCTAAAATTTGTTCACTATGTAGGCATTATTGCCTTTATTTGTCAACGAATTAATTAACCAAGCTAAATCTCGGAAAGGAATTATGCAGAAAAATAGAATAGAAGCATTTAGCGATGGTGTAATCGCTATCATCATAACGATCATGGTTCTCGAACTTAGGATACCTCATGAGCCGGGAATTTATGCGTTAATGGGTCTTTTGCCAAAATTTATGAGCTATATACTTAGCTTTCTCTACCTCGCTATTTACTGGAATAACCACCACCATTTGCTTCATACTGTTCATCATGTTAATGGAAAGATTTTATGGGCTAACATTCATTTGCTTTTCTGGTTGTCGCTGATTCCTTTTGTAACGGGATGGTCGGGCGAAAACGATTTTGCTGCGACACCTGTTGTCGCTTACGGTTTTGTTTTATTAATGGCTGGGGCTGCTTATTTTATTTTATCCAAAACAATAATTTCTTCCCACGGCAAGGATTCAATTCTGGCATCAGCGATAGGAAAAGATTTTAAAGGGACATTGTCGGTAATACTTTATGCTGTCTCGACTCCGCTTGCATATTGGGAACCGGGAATCTCGATGGGTGTTTACACCTTGGTTGCCATCATGTGGCTCATACCGGATAAACGCATTGAGAAGAAACTCTCGAACTCTTTTGATTAATTGACTGAATCTCGGTTGATAAAGGGTAACGTGCCACTCACTTTCAAGCGAGGATCGAATAGGGAAGTGAGCCGCCCTTCAAGCTGGTAGTCATTAAACCATACCTTCTATTCCCTTCATAATAATCCCCGACAGATTTTTTTTTATGAGCGATTATACTTAATTTATATCATAGATATTGAGAGAATGAATTAAGTACATATGCTTGAAGAAGCAAAAAATAACTTACGAGACATACTGCATAATAAAAGTAGAGAGGGTAAACTCTATCGTGATATTGGCGATGGCAGAATCGAGTGTTATGCTTGCGGTCATCGTTGCAAGATAGGTGAAGGTAAGGACGGTATTTGCAAAATCCGTTTTAATCGCAGCGGTAAATTGTTTATACCCTGGGGATATGTTAGCTCTCTGGCGCTGGATCCAATCGAAAAGAAACCTTTCTTCCATGCATTACCGGGAAGCACGGCGATGAGCTTCGGTATGCTTGGGTGCGATTACCATTGTTCGTTCTGTCAGAACTGGATTACCTCCCAAACGCTGCGGGATTTGCATGCGTTATCTTCGGTTGAATTAATTTCACCGGAAGATATCGTTGCACTTGCACGTAAACATCGAGCGCAAATCGTAACCAGCACATACAACGAACCGCTAATTACAAGTGAGTGGGCAGTGGAGATATTCAAAATAGCAAGACGTTACAATCTTATCACATCGTTCGTTTCGAATGGCAACGGCACGCCGGAGGTTGTAGAGTATCTTAAACCCTGGCTCGACTTGTTCAAGATTGATCTTAAAGGTTTCGATGATAAACGGTACCGGGAGCTTGGTGGTGTTTTACAAAATGTTTTGGATACGATCAAATTAGCATACGAGAAGAAATTCTGGGTCGAGATTGTCACACTCATCGTCCCCGGATTTAATGATGCTGATGCAGAGCTGAAAGATATTGCAAATTTTATTGTGTCTGTATCACCGGATATCCCATGGCACGTAACAGCATTCCATTCAGATTATAAGATGACGGATGTTAGAAGCACTCCCGTTCAAACTCTTTTGAAAGGAGTTGAGATTGGATACGATGCGGGTCTGCATTACGTTTATGCAGGGAATATACCGGGTAGTGTTAAGAATTATGAGAATACATATTGCCATGCATGTCGTGAATTGCTGGTTGAGCGGCAAGGATTCAGGGTATTGAAAAATATTATTAAGGATGGATATTGTCCGAAGTGTAGTATTACCATTCCGGGATTTTGGCATGTTCCAAGAAGAAGCAGTCTAGTTTTGTAAATATATAATTGCACGACGAATATCTTTTTACTATCTTAGATAGCAGAAATGAATATATCAATGAATAAGAAGATTGAAAATATCAAACGTTCGGTAAACGAGAATGTCGAAATTTATCCAGAGGATTGGGAAGAATTCGAGCGCGGAGTAAATTATTTCAATAATGCACAATTCCAGCATTCTTACGAAGCGTGGGAATTATTGTGGGAGCGTAAAAACGCAACTGCAAGAAAATATTTGAAGGGATTGATGGAACTTGCCTTGGCATGTCAGAGCGTTATCAAACCCGGTATTCTCCATAATGTTGAAAATAATCTTGATAAAGTTTATTCAAAACTTGAAATGTTTCTCCCCGAATATTTTGGTGTTCCCGTTGCGCCACTATTAAAACGTATCGAGGAGTATAAAGAGATAATCGTAAAATCGAAACAAAATGGTCACAACAAACAATTACATACTTTTCCCCAGATACAATTTCATAAGCCCAGCGACCCGGATCTTGTAGTTGAGCTTTGTGAGATAGTTCAATCGAGTCAATTTATTGAGGGAGCAAAGCTCTTTAACAAAGGATTCTATTGGGAAGCACACGAAGCTTGGGAAGAAATGTGGCGAGAGCAAAATGGTAGCGGGAAAGTATTTTTAGAAACGTTTACCCAGATTGCAGATGCGTTTTGTTTTACTAAATTAGGGAAAATAAGTTCCGCGATATATCTCTTCGATAAGTCAATTAAGAAATTAAGAGAGTTTGAATGTATAGCTTGTGCAACATCCTTGCCGGCGTTGGTTGAGGCTACTCAAAAGACGCTCGATTGTCTCAGAATGTATTCTGCCGATTGTAATCCTTCGCTGAAGCTTCCTAAAGCGCCTGTTATAAATTTTACAAAAAAAAATAACTGATTTGTCGATCAGTTATATCCCTTCTAATATCCCAGTTCCCTGCGTATTTTTTTCTCAAAGGACAAATGTTCTTCAGCATTAATATC
This sequence comes from uncultured Chlorobiaceae bacterium, assembly GCA_964354225.1. Taxonomy (GTDB): domain Bacteria; phylum Bacteroidota; class Ignavibacteria; order UBA10030; family SZUA-254; genus CAYGZC01. The sequence continues at coordinate 4,172 of CAYGZC010000217.1, forward strand.
TAATTCATGTCGTAATCGCTCGAGGTGTGTGACTTTTTCGGGTGTTAGGGTACCATCCTGCCAGGCGATGCGCAAAGCAACAGTGTATACTTCAGGTTTAATTGACGATTCGAAGTCGTGATGCTCTTCCGACGATATCTGAAGAGAACCGCGTAATATTTCCAGATGAGATTGTTCTGTTTCACCCGGGTGCCCATTATTCCAGGAAATTTTTAAAAGCCGTTTGTACATCTCCAGGTATGCCTGCCGGGGTATTTGTCTAACTTCCTTCGTCTTTTCTTCTTGAAGTGATAGCTTTGCATTTGTGATCAGTTGCTCGAGGTTTTTCGCTTCGGGGTTTTGCTGGTCTAATAGATTAATTTTATAGACTACGAGGAGTGCATCGTCATAAGATTTGTTTACTATGAACTGCTTGGCTTGCTCGATATATTCTATTACCTTTTGGGCGGCAGCTTCTTGTTTCCCTTCTGCTTTGGCTTTGAGGATGATATCTTCTTCCTGTTTTCGGATTCTTTCTTCTTCTGATCGTTTTTTCAGTTCTTCTTCAAGTTTCCTTTTTCTTTCTTCTTCAGCTTTACGTCGTTCCTCGGCTTCGATTCTTTTTTTCTCTTCTTCCTCAGCTCTCCTCTTTTGTGTCTCCTCATCTTGTTTTCTTTTCCGCTCTTGTTCTTCTGCTTTCCGAAGCGCTTCTTCTCCAGCTTTTTTCTGTGCGATTTCTTCGTTGTGTCTTATTTCTTCCTGAAGCCGCTGTTTTTCTTCTTCAATCCTTCGTCGAGTTTCAGCTTCAAGGCGAAGACGTTCTTCTGCAAGTTTTTTCTGAGTTTCTTCTTCTAACTTACGACGGGCTTCTTCGGTTTTAAGCCGTTCTTCTTCTTCCCGCCGACGGTTTGTTTCGACTTCCGACGCACGCCTGCGAAGCTCTTGTTCGGCGCGCTGGCGTTCCTCTTCAATGCGTTTATTCTCTACTCCCGATCGGTGCTGCTCGGTTTGAAGTTTTTTCCGAAATTCTTCTACTTCTTCCCAGCGTTCTTGATCTTCAACATTCTCTTCTTCCGATTGTGTTTTATCGGATTTTGTCACCGCATGTTGCTGTGCGCTTAGTATCCTGTCTTTATATGCGCGTGCATAAAAATTCCCAGGATCGATTTGAAGAGCATTTTCTACTTCTTTTAATGCTGCTGTAAGATCGCCTGCTTTAAATAATTTATCGGCGTTCTTCAGCAACTCGCTTGCTTGTCTCTTTAGTTCGGTATCAATTTTTGATGTTTCTTTTTTTGCCACTCTTGTTATACCTGTTAAAATTAATTTACTTTATTTATTATTTCAATTCGTCTTGAATTATCGACTTAAATTCAGCTCGATCAAACATATTATAGAAATCAGCGCTTGTTAATTCTTCAAGAGTGTAGTTCAGCATGAGCGCTTGACCTAAATACTTTAACGACAGCTCTTTTTTCTTTTCATCAAGCTTATTTTCTTTTTGTGAATACATTTGAATTGAATACATTTGAGCAACATGGTACTTGACCTCGGCATTCATCGGATCCATTAGCACTGCCCGATTTGCAATCCCAATCGCATCAGAAAATCTACCCAGGCGTGTTAGTGTTAACGCGAGGTAAGCCAATGCACGTGTATCTTTAGGGTTTTTCCGGAGTATGTCTTGAATAGTATTTTCTGTTTTCTTAAGCATATCTTCGCCTTCAACATCTCCCATTACCTGACGGAGGTGAGCGAGCTGATAGAGGACTGCATAATCTTGAGAATTACTATTGATAAGACGGAAGCAAGCAGCTACAATTCGGTTGCTTTGTTTTAGTCGAAGGTCTGGATCACTTAATATCGTATTTATAAACGGTCCTGCAAGGTACGATAGTGAATCGTTAACACATTTGAGTGCCGCTTCATGATATTGCATGCTCTTCAATGGTGTACCTGCAAGTTGATGAGATAGAGCGAGGGTTCGCAGCACATCAGGATCGTATGAATTTACTTTTTGTGCTTGAAGGAAAGCATTAATTGCATCGTTGAATTTTCCGACCTTCAAATATATCTTGCCTGTCTCGAAATAAATCAGATTGTTGTTTGGTGCAAGAACCAATGCCGAATCCAGATTTGCCAATGCTTTCAGATATTCTTTTTTATAAGAAAACAATTTTCCAAGTGTATAATATCCTCGATAAAGTAAAGGATTCGCTCTGATTGATGCTTTTGCAAGATGAATCGATTGCACATGGACCGAGTCTCCACGTGACCAACCCTTATCGAGCATCGACGCTAAAACATCGGCAGCGGCGGAAAGTCCCTCGGCAAATGTGGGATCTTGTTGAACTGCTTGAAGGAATAATAGGTAAGCGTTTTCGTAACTTTCATATGTTCCTCGATGGAGAAGTTCCAGCCCGCGCAAGTATAGAAGATAAGCGTCGGCATTAGTACTCGTACGTGGTGCAAGAAAACCCAATGAGTAATCCTCATCCGAAATGTCGAGTGCTTTGACTAAACCCTTTGAGATCTCTCTGGGCAGGTCGGCTAATCCTTTTAAAGGTTTTTCATAATGACCGCGCCAACCTTCCTTTCCAAGGGAATCAATAAACTTGACATCGACAGAAATATTATCGTCTGTACGAGTGACTTTACCTTGAAAGATGTATGAATAGCCAGATCGAAAAGCATCACGAGTATAGTCTTTTGCATGATGTGCAAGATTATATGCAGAAGAATATCCCATCATATGAATAGGTTTTGCACATTCGAGACGGTTGACAACTTCTTCAGCGATGGACGAACCGATTATATTCTCTTCAAGCGAGTTTGTTGTACTCGTCCAAGGAAGTACTGCAACTGTTATGGGTAATGTAAATACACGTTTATTCATCTGAATGACAATAATAATGCCGATGATGATGATTGCTATAGAGATCACCACAATCATGGGTATGCGGGTTCGTTTAATTTCCGAGGGTAAGGGTTCGGCTACTTTTTTTTGCTTTTGTTTTTTGGGTTTCTCAACTTCAATTTCGGGCGCAGGTTGAATATCTTTTTTTTGGATTCCCTTTATGAATGCTTCTAGCTCAAGCGCTTGTGGATTAGCTGGGTCGTTAACCAACGCTTTTGCTATTTCCACTAATGCGTTCTCGTAATCTTCGGATGCAAGGAAGTTTTCTGCATTTTCGATCAACGTACGTACCCGCTTCTGGCGTTCTTCTCGTTGTTTGCGCTGTTCTTCTTCTCGTTGCTGGCGTTCAAGTTCAATGCGTCTTTGCTGTTCTTCGCGCTTGCGTTTATCCTCCTCTTCTTTCAAACGTTGTTCTTCAAACTGGCGCCGTGATTCTTCTTCACGCTTTCGGCGGGTGTCCTCTGCTTTCAAGCGTGCAATCTCTTGTAATCGCTGCTGCTCCTCTTCCTGAGCTTTTTTCCGAGCATACTCTTCTTCAACTCGTCGTTCTTCTGCTCTCTTCTGTTGCACTTCTTCCAACTTGTAGCGGATTTCAGTTTCCTGATTTCTTAAAGCTTCTTCCTGAGTTTGTCGTTCTATATCCGCGAGTTTTATTTTTTCACGAAATTCTTGTTCCTCTTTCACTCGAAAAGCTTGAAGCAGTTCTTGGGCACGCCTGGTTGTTTCAGTCTCTATGTGGTGCACTTCTGCCTCGAATGCTTTTCGCTTTGCTTCTACCGCTCTATTTTTCAATTCTTCAGACCGTTTTTGATCCTGTGGATCTTCCACAATACCCCTTTCTTAATTATACTTTGACTGGGAAAATATATAGAAATACTTGGGGAATGTCAACAGTAAATGTAGTATTAACAACAAGCGTAAAGGAAACTGCTCTTTCCGTTCAAAATTTGGGGTAGTTGTCGGCTTTGGCTTTCCATTTAAAAAAGAATTATATTTGCCTACACTATTTCAACGCGTAATGGTAAAAATTGCTATGAAAAAACAAAAAAAGCTTACGGGTCTTGACCGAAGGTATGATGTAGAAACAGTAGACACAATTGATTTTAAGATACTTGGGACAATCCCTTACGAGTATCCAGAAAAGTATGTTGTTATCAATATCGACACGGATGAATTTACCGCAGTGTGTCCATTCTCCGGACTACCTGATTTTGCAACAATGAAGGTTAACTATATACCTAATAAATATATTCTTGAGTTACGATCTCTGAAATACTACTTACTCTCATACCGAAATGTTGGGATTTATCAGGAACACGCAGTTAACCGAATCTTGAACGATTTAGTTAAATGCTGCAAGCCGAAATGGATGCAGGTGATCGCTGATTATAAGATTCGCGGTGGTGTGAATACAGTTGCAAGCGTAGAGTGGGGAAAGAAGTGAGATGAGATGTGATTAGTCCAATTTATTTGATTGAAACCGATAACGTAGAAACTCGAAGACAGCAGGGAGTACAGAAATTATGATGATCGCAACAATGACAAGGGTGAAATTATTTTTCACAGTTGGAAGATTCCCGAAGTAGAATCCCGCAAATATAAAACAGGCAACCCAAAGAATTCCACCGAAGATGTTGTAACTGATAAAATGGATGTAGTTCATTTTTCCGATGCCGGCAACAAAGGGTGCGAAGGTTCGGATGATCGGAATGAACCGTGCAATAATGATTGTCTTTCCTCCATGCTTTTCATAAAATTTGTGAGTGCGTTCGAGGTATTCCAGGTTTAAAAACCGCACATCCTTTTTGTGGAATATTTTCGGTCCGACAAATGCGCCAAGCCAATAATTCACCGTATCACCTAAGAATGCCGCAATCGAAAGTAACGTAAAAAGCCAGAAAACATCAAGAGAACCTGTTGCGGCAAATGCACCGGCAGCAAAAAGTAATGAATCGCCCGGAAGGAATGGTGTCACCACCAAACCTGTCTCACAAAATATGATGGCAAATAGAATCGCATACGTCCACACTCCGTATGCGACGATGATCTCTTGAAGATGAACATCGATGTGAAGGATGAAGTCTGAAAGCTGCTTAATTAATTCCAACATTGATTATTGAAGTTAACATTTTTGGAAAAAACAATGCTTGGCAATATAAGAAAAATTGTTGAGATGTGAAAAAATATTTCCGGATGTTCATTCCACAAGCACAAAATCAATCTCTCGCTCTTCCGGATCGACTCTTGCCACTTGAATATTTACTTTGTCACCTAGGCGATATCGTTTCTTGGTTCGGCGGCCTGTGAGTGAGTATCGTTTTTCATCGAAGACATAATAATCGTCTTCCATATCTCGAACACGGATCAAACCCTCCACGAGTAAATCGACTATTTCAACGAACAATCCGAAATTGGTTACACCGGAGATGATTGCATGGAACTTATCACCGACATGGCGTCTCATATATTCAACCTGCATGACCTTAACCGACGCTCTTTCAGCTTCCATTGCAACCCGTTCCATCTCCGACGATTGTTTACAAATATCTGGCAGTGTATTGAGCAAATGTTCTCGCCGTTTATGTGGCATCTTAGCAGCATATTCGTTTAGCAATCGATGTACAATTAAATCAGGATAACGTCGGATGGGTGATGTGAAGTGAGTGTAATATTTGAATCCCAATCCAAAGTGACCGAGATTGTCTGTTGAATAGATTGCCTTTGCCATTGAGCGAATGGCAACTTCGTTAATGACATTTTCTTCTTCCTTACCTTTTATATCACTCAAGAGTTTCTGAAGTGCGCGTGTCGATATACCACCGCTGGTATTCAATGAATATCCGAGATGTTCTACAAAAGATGCAAAATTCTGGAGTTTATCTGGTGGAGGCGCATCATGAATACGGTAAATAAAGGGATGAATATTTTCTTCCTTCCGATGAAGTCCAATATGCTTTGCGACAGTCTGATTAGCAAGCAGCATGAACTCTTCGATCAAACGATGAGAATATAGCCGCATTTTCTTTATTATTTCTGTTGGCTTACCTTCTTTATCGAAACGGAATTTTGTTTCTGTCGATTCAAAATCTATACTGCCTTCCCTCATCCTTTTTTTCAGAAGTGTTTGACTCAGTGAGTGCATACGCCGAATAATATCTGCGTAATTGCCCCGACCGGTCTCGATAATTTTCTGGACTTCTTCATAAGTGAATCGACGTTTGCTGTTGATAATACTTTTTTCTATTTGGTAGTCTTTGACTGTGCCTTTTGGGCTGATAGTCATTATTGTCGAATAAGTCAGCCGATCCTCTTTTGGCTTAAGACTGCAAATATTATTGGATAATTTTTCCGGTAGCATTGGAATTACTTCATCAGCTAAGTAAACGCTTGTTCCCCTTTTTAGAGCTTCTTTGTCTAATGATGTATCTTCATAAACGTAATGACTCACATCGGCGATATGTACTCCGAGACGCCAGTTGCCATCCGGTAATTCTTCCAACGAAACTGCATCATCAAAATCTTTGGCATCTTCAGGATCGATTGTAAAGCAAATTTGATTTCTCAAGTCCAAACGGTTTTTAAATTCTTCTATTGGTATGGATTCGCTGCTCTTTTCAACTTCGGCAAGAACATCTTTAGGGAAGTGAAGCGGTAAACGAAATTCCCGGGCAACTGACATCATCTCGGCGTGTACTTCACCGGATTTACCGAGTACTTCAACGACCTCACCTTCCGGATTGAGATTTCTTGATTCCCAAGATTCAATTTGAGTTACAACTTTTTGTCCCGGACGGGCACCCCTTGTTTTTCCTTCCGGGATATAAATATCACGCCCAATCTTTGAGTCATCAGGCACGACGAAAAAGAAATGTTTACTCTTCTCGAACACACCAACAATCGGTTTCCGGCTTCGCTCGATAACCTCTACTATCTCACCCTCAAGAGCATGATCGGGACTAAACTTCTCTTTGCTTCCGGCTGGATGAGCAAATAAAACAACACTCACGGTGTCACCACCAAGGGCTGTGCTCAGAAACTGTGATGATATTGAGACGATACCATCGTTTGGCGGATGGAGGTGAACAAGACCTAAGCCAGCTTTTTTAATCGTAAGTGTTCCAACAAGGTGATGAGATGCAGGGGGCGTAATGTGGCCGTAACGTTTTCTTTCAACACGCGAGATTAATTTCGACTGATCCAACTCGTTCAATGCCATCTGCAACATTCGGCGCTCTTCCTGACTTTTTATCGAAAGCCGCCGTGCGACCACATTGGGTTTGAATTGTTCAGATGGATGTTTTGCAAAGAAGCGGAGTATCTTCTCTTTGATATCTTCGATAGTGGGATTTGTCATAGTCTAAAAGGAAAATCGGTAAAATATTCGTGCCTCATTGGTGAGCTTCTTATCTTCTGGATTGGCACCTTCAACCTTACGTTGAATCTCTAAGTAGAGATTGCGGAGTTTTAGATAATTTAAAAAGTCACCAAGACTCAATTGGTAGCTAACATTTGTGTTGCCGATATCATTCAGAATTTTTCCTCCTACACGCAAGTGACCTTTGAATGCCGTTGCGCTAACATTTAAACTTGTACCCTCTTGGATACTGCCGCCGCGATAATTAACTTCAGTACGGAGGATAAATGGAAATTCTTTTTTTAGTACATCGGAAAATATACTGGATAGTAAACTCGATGCAACTGATGTACCTGCTGCAGAGCCAAGGTCTGTAAATTCCTGTTGTTCCTTTCGTGTTAATTGATCTCGGAATTTACCCGTGATAATAAATGCGATAGCATCGGATTGCACATCACCGCCTTTTGTCTGTGTCGACCAATCGATCGGTTCTTCACCCGGTTTGAGCTGCACTTTCATTGCCATAGTTAATTTTGGCTCAAAACGTGTTCCACCGATTTTCAGCTCCACAATCACTTTCTGTTCGGTGGTTTGTTGTGTGCTCGGAATGTTTGTTTGTGCCAAGGATTTTGTTTCATCTGCTAATTCTTGCGGTGCTTGTCGATAACCCTCATGGGTTGCATGAATATCCAATTCGGGATTATCCCATCTACCGACAAATTTCAATTTTCCAGTTGCATCAAACCGCTTGAAGAAATTGTAATATGAACGTGGAGATATTTCTATCTCACCATAAATATTCGGTGTCCCTTGATCGTTGATGGCGTTAACTTTACCGTCTAATTCAGCATACAATTCTTCACCTGTTGCTGGTGTAAATATCATTGTGAGAGCAGTGAGTCCCTGCGTTTCAATGCCGAGGTTGTAACGCAGTCGTTCGAGCAAGGGGGATTCATAGCTTTGCTGGTCTTCCTCCTTTAAATAGACGATAGAGTCACGTTCAGTGTAGAATTTTGATAGCTTTTGAATAACGGGTGTGTTCTTGGTAGTGTCGTCGATTATTTTATGTTTCAATGTTAGATTCGAGTTTGCTGCCTCCATTTTTTTTGTCGGTGGAAATATAAGATTCGCTTCGTTGATATAAAGTATGCCAGATAAATATGGATGATCGAGTGTTCCTTGTAATTTAAGTCCTTCAGGACTGATCTCAGTAAATAAAATTCCGTACATATTAGGATTTGATTTACGTGATGCTTCCGTCAGAAGAAGGAGCTTTCCGTGTACAGCTATATCAAAAGAAGCAATCTTAAAATTTCTGATTGAGAGTAAGCCAGTAAAGTTTGCTTCACCACTCAACTTTTTATCCGATATATTTTTGATATTAATTTTTTTTAGATGAATCTGATCTCCATGTGGTTCAAGTTCACCATCAAGGATGTAAGTAATATTATTTGGTATAAATAAAAAACGAGTGTCGCTTGTTTGAATCGTTCCTTGATAATTCGGTTCTCGTGGTGTTCCAGTCATAGTGACATTGCAGCGCAGAATTCCTGAAAGATTATCTACATCTTTTATGATGGGATCTAGGACGCTTAAATTAAATCCATCGGATGTCAATTGTAAACGTTGCTGCTGATCGGGAAATCGCTCATCAACATTCGATATAGCGAGGTCGATCGGTAATGTACCTTTCAGCGTTAGACTTGGATTAATATCAGTTATTTTTTCTTTCACAATCATATCTATTGCAGCGATCTGGTTTTCATATTCAATTACTGTGGTTACCTGTCCGATGTGTGTTTGACGGAAATAAGTGTTATCCAACATCGATCTAAGTGTAATCACTGGTGATTGCATAGAACCAGTCACGTGTAGATCAAGATCAGCTTGCCCTGTAAATCCTTGACCGGTTTGAGACAGCTGATCATTGCGGAGCCATAGTCCCAGAGATGCTAAATCGAATTCCCTTAATGTTGAAGTAAGATCGATTTCACCGTTTGGATGCAGCGCACCTGTTATCGAGAACAACTCAAGGTTTCTTTTCATTGTTCCATGCATGATACGCAAGCCATCGTTATTCAAGCGGAGCTGAACGTCCTGATCATTTATCCACGAAAAATCACCTAACGACACAATCAAACTGTCAAAGTCAAACGCATACGTGTGTGGTTGTACAGAGACATTGCCAGAGATTCTGATTTCATATGATGAATCAATAATACAATGACCAGTAAGATTACTTGATATTTTCTGATAGTTCAGCCCAAGCTTAATATCCTTCAACTTCCTTGTATTCAATAATCCCGAATCGATTGAAAGATCGAGCTTGCCTAAGAGCTGCTCGAGCGTATTAACGTCGCTTAGAGAGTCGAGTTTGAGAGAGATGTTTCCGCCCTTTAAGAGGATGCCACCTTTTGTGGTTCCGAAATAAAACTCATCAATTGTTCCATCGCATGACAGAGAAAGATTATTTTCTCTCCCATGGACGTAGCCTTTCAGAATTGCTTGTGCATTAAAAGGGGTGCCGCCGATGACAGATGAAATTGGATCCAGGTCTTTTATTTTTAAAGTATATAAGAAATCCGTTTTTTGAAGTGCGTTTATTTGACTGTGAGTACCTCGTCTGGTTCGTTCCTTGATCGATGTTGAAGATTCAGGTGCGGCATGCTTTTTAATCGTCTCGATAAGATTGTCTGTTTGATGGGCGAACATTTTTAATGTTTGGTCAAGTTTGAATTTACCGGCTAAAGAAAGATCTGCAAGCGGAGATTCTATAGAGAGATTTTTCTCATTTTTATCTTTCTGATCCAGTACGATAAAAATATTACCGGGTGTTACATCGTGATTTCGGAATGTAGAAGGGAAGAGTGATAGGTCAAGATTTGCATTCAGATTATCAATCGTGTGTCCTGATCCTGAAAACTTTCCTTGTAAATTGAGATCGCTTTGATATTGTGAATCATCGAGAAGGACTGCAAGATCGAATGAAGCCAATTCAAGGTTCCCATTTATCGATTTGATTGATGAATCGGAAAATTCTATCTGACTTTGTACCGATACTTTCATCTCATTTGAATTCAACGATGCCGTCATATCCAGATAATAAGGAGATGCAGTGGCTGTTATATTTGAATGGTTTAAGTAAATATTTTGAATAAACGATGAGTCGATAGTCACGTCAATTTTTGATGACAGGTCCTTTAATGAGAATCCCTTTCCATTAATTGATCCCTTCGCTGAAAGTGAGGATTGGAAATTTTTAGCATCAAATATTTTACCAAGTGCTAGGTTGTTTGTGTTGAAGATACAATTATACGATGGTGGAATTTCTTCAAGGTTCAGCCCACCATCGATTTCGATTCTGCCCGATAATCCTTTTAATGATGCTTTGGATTTGAAATTAACCGGTTTACCTACAAACTCGGCAAAAAAAGATACATTTCCGAAATCTTCAAATTTTGGAAGGTCCAATCCGGTTAAGAGTTTTGATGCATCGGCAGCATTGAATTTACTATCTCTGATAAGAATATCAAGAAATAATTCATCGGGAGTATGGAGATTGCGAAGATTTCCAGAAAGATTGAACGTGCTCTCTAAGGTTCGTACGTTGAGATGGTTAATTGTTAGATTACCGAATTCACCGCCTGCATCTAAATCGATAAAAGCTGATCCATCGAGAAAAGCGATTTGTGGAATGAAGCTCTTCAACTCGTTCAGATTAATGTTCTTAGCACGGAATTGGATATGTGTTGAATCGTGCTGAAGATTATCCAAGTTGATTCCTTTGAATATGTTTATATCACGAATGGTTGCATCCATCTCGATGTATGACCGACCGGATTGGATTATCATGTTTTTAGCCGTGATATTTTGTTCTGAAATCGCAAAATCACCTTTAAAATGGAATAGCTCGAATTGTGATTGAGGAGAATAGAAGCTTATATGATCTGTTTTAATATGAAAATCGTTTTCTTTGATGGATGCGGTTAATTTGAGGTTTAAATCGTTAATCGAAAAATTGTGATACTCAAAATATGCTGCGGGCAGGTTCCAATGGTCAGGTGCAAGAAGCGATGTAGAGTCAACAAGATTGATAGTTGCATTCTTCAGTTCAAAGTCGTCGAAGATCAACGTCCAATCAAATTTTCCACTGGCGGTATCTTCAGGTGGTTTAATAAGTTGATTGAGATTCCATTCTCCATTCGATGATCGAGCGAGGTGGATGGTGGGCTGCTCAATGATTAGATAATTCATTTGCAGCTTCTTCTTTAGAAGTGGAAACGGATCGTACTTACAGGTAATTTTTCTCGATGTTAGAAATACATCTTGTTCGTTATATATCGCAATCGAATCGATGTGAAATCCGGTAAGAAAATTTCCCGTGATAGCGCCAAGATGAAGTGTACCGTTCAATCGTTTTGATATGGATGAAGCGAGAATGACACGTAATCGTTCTTTGAAGAATCCTGTTTGGGTAAATAATGCAAAAAGAATTATTACGAGAAGTAAACCGCTGATGGAATAACCGATTACCTTTAGGATTCGCCTAATGATTTTCTTCACTCTATACCTCAATCGGCGACAAATCGCTCAATTATGAGATCGATTATCGAAGTGGTCGAACGATCCGTAATGAAATCTATTGTCATCACCTTGCCGCCAGATTTTTCAACTACATCTTTGCCCACGATCTCGTTGATATTCCAATCGGCTCCTTTGACGAGGATGTCGGGTACGATTGTTGAGATGAGGACGGATGGTGTATCCCCACCGAAAAGACAGACATAATCGACCGGAGAAAGATTTGCCACGATATACGCCCGATCTTCTTCACTAACAATCGGACGTTTATCTCCTTTGATGCGATGCACCGAAGAATCAGTATTAACACCAACAACCAAAACATCTCCTAATGATTTTGCTTTCGTTAGGTATTCGATATGTCCACGATGAATGATATCAAAAACACCATTTGTAAAAACAACTTTTTTATTTTGCCGGCGAAGGGTTTCTCGTATTGATTTCAGTTCATGAATGTTGAGAACTTTTCCCATGCTGATTACTTATTGCCTTGAGATTGATGATTGTTATCGTGAAGAACTGTTCGCATAAGTTCTTCGGGATCGATTGGAATGATACCGACATATCCGCACACAATTCCACCAGCAAAGTTTGCTAACGCCGATGCTTCTTTGATGGTAGCACCGCTTGCAAGTGCCATCGTCAGAGTGGATATAACTGTGTCGCCCGCACCGGATACGTCAGCAACATTAAGTGCTTTTGTTGGGACGTGAGAAATCGAACCATTAGATTCAAATAGCGACATACCATGCTCCCCTTGTGTTAAAAGTACATTCTTGGCTTGCAATTTTTCCAAGAGAATTATGCCTGCATTGATGATATCTTCCTCTGTTCGCAGTCGCGTACCCATAACTTCTTCGGTTTCTTTACGGTTCGGCTTAAAGACCGTAACATTTTTATATTCGAAGAAATTGTTAAACTTTGGATCAACTGTAATTATTTTGTTGGATTTATTTGCAAGTGTGATGAGTTGTTGGATCAATGATTTGACAACCACACCTTTGTTGTAATCTTCTATAATGATAGCATCGATGGAGCTTATGTTCTGGTGGATAGCATCGAGTAATTTTTGCTGGATAATGTCCGAGATATCAGCTTTCTGTTCGCGATCGATACGAACAACGTGCTGACTATGTGCGATTACACGGGTTTTAACCGTTGTAGGTCTGGAATTGTCTGTGACAATTCCATCCGACGTATAATTACTCTCGCGAAGGATATCCAGCAACAGCTTTCCGCTGTTATCGTTGCCGATGACACCGATTAATAACGGTTCACCGCCGAGTGATTTAATGTTCTGTGCAACATTGGCTGCGCCACCTAATCGTGCTTGCTCCTGTTCCATATCCACAACAGGTACAGGTGCTTCGGGGGATATTCGGCTTACACTTCCCCAGATATAGCGATCAAGCATCAGATCCCCAACAACGGCTATGCGTTTACCCTTCATACTAGTGAGAAGCTCGTTCAAACGTTTTTCAGATATTGTTACCAATAGTGAAGCTCCTTTCCCTCACCCCTGATCCCCTCTCCCAAATTGGGAAAGGGAACTTGAAAGGAGAGGGTCGTAAAATGATGAACGGGAAGAATCTCTCTCGTCCAATGTTACTGTTAATACAATCATTCTTTTTAGATAGAAATATAGCTACATACTCTGATAGAAGCAAGAAAATGAAAATTATTTAACAATAAAAGTGATTCTATCTATTCAAAGCGTTTTTAACTTCAACTTTATGTACTCTGAGGTTGAACTTTTTATTTTACTCCCAAGCACACAGAGATTACTCAGAGACAGCAGAGTGATTATATGATGATAATTCATTTGAGAGTTATTCTAATTAATCTTTGTAATTATACCATTCATTTTCTATATTCTGAAAGCTATGAAATCATTCGATAAAATATCACAATCCCGTTTGAAATCCTACTCGAAGCTCACAAATAAAAAATTCCGTCAGAGCGAGCGGAAGTTTTTAGTTGAAGGAGTTCGTCTGGTTAATGAAGCATTGAAGTCAGATTGGGAGGTGGAATGTGTTATTCTGAGCAAGGGGGTGGGGGAGAATGGAGACGAGGAGAAAAGTAGAATAACTGAAACGATGATGATGAGTGGTGTTCCAATTTTTGAGTGTTTTGAGACGGAGCTTGAGAAGCTTTCGGATACAGTAACATCGCAGGGGATTGTAGCGGTTGTAAAGATGAAAGAGTACTCGCTGAAAGAATTTTGGAAGAAGCGGGTTAAACATTTGATCTTTGTTGCTCTTGATGATATTGCCGATCCGGGAAACGTTGGCACCATCCTTCGCACTTGCGATTGGTTCGGTGTTGATAGCGTACTGCTAAGTAAAAATACTGTGGATCTTTTCAATGCGAAAGTTGTAAGAGGAACAATGGGAGCAATTTTTCACATCCCCATATTGCCTGAAGTTGATTTAGGATTGATGATGCAGAATGTAAAGAAGCTAGGTTTTAAAATTATTACAACCGTTCTTGATGGTGGAAAGCCATTGAGCAAATTTTCATTTCCTGATAAGTCAATCATTGTTTTTGGGAATGAAGCACGTGGCGTATCGAAAGAGATTGAACCATTGGCAGACGAATCGATAACGATTAATAAATATGGAAAGGCAGAATCACTTAACGTTGCGATATCTTGTGGCATCATTCTCAACGCAGCCAGAGCATCTAAATATCTGAAAGAGTTTTAGTGTCATTCGTCAGTTGTAACTTATCACTTGTTCTTAGTTCTTGGTTGTTTGTACGTTGGTATTTGTTCTTTGTTCTTCATAGCTGTTAAAAGTCTCTATATTTTTCTTTACACCAACAATCTAGAAAATTGAAACTTAAATCGTGAATTATCCGTCTTGAATCATGCATCTTTTTTCGGTTTGCATCTCATCCTCTTTTTTCCTAAATTTTCATTCAATATTAAACAATTTCCATTAATTCATTTAGTCCATGCTTATTGATTATATCCCAATCGGTATCATGATAGTATTTGGAGTTGCATTCGGTGTTATCATGTCGAAAGCAAGCGAATGGCTGGGTCCGAAAAATCCAAACGATGTAAAGCAATCGATATATGAGAGTGGCATGGAGCCGGTGCGATCTGCACGTGACCGTATGTCGATTAAATATTACATGGTTGCAATGCTGTTCATTATCTTCGATATCGAAGTTGTGTTTCTCTACCCATGGGCAGTAAACTTCCGTCAGCTTGGAATGTTTGGCTTCATTGAGATGTTTATATTTATAGCGATATTGATGATTGGTTTTGTGTATTTGTTGAAGAAAGGTGCATTAAAATGGGATTGATGAAAACAGACGAAACATTTATTACAACGAAGTTAGACGAGATGATTGGGTGGGCACGGAAGAATTCACTTTGGCCCATGCCGATGGGAATTTCATGTTGTGCTATTGAAATGATGTCGTTTGCCGGACCACGCTACGATTGTGCACGTTTCGGTTCCGAAGCATTTCGTTTTTCTCCTCGCCAAAGTGATTTGATGATTGTTGCCGGTACCGTAACTTATAAGATGTCACACGTTGTTCGTAAGATTTACGATCAGATGCCCGATCCGAAGTGGGTCATTGCGATGGGTGCGTGCACTTCCTCGGGTGGTATCTATCGCACATATTCTGTAGTACAAGGAATTGATCTGTTTATACCTGTTGATGTATACATTGCAGGATGTCCACCGCGCCCGGATAATTTGATAAATGGATTGATCCAAATTCAGGAAAAAATTGCCCGTGGTGAAAAACCGGGTCAAAAAGAAAATGTTTTTATCCAAAAATCTGCTCCGATTAATGAAAGACAAACTGCTCAACAAGCTTAACACACACTTCAAAGATTCAATCGAATCAGTTAACAAGTTCCGGAACGAACTAACATTATTTGTCAAGAAAGATGATATTGTCAAAGTATGTCAATTCCTCCGTGACGATGAAGAACTTCGCTTTGATTCTCTAAGAGATGTTTGTGGGGCAGATCAATTTACGCATGGCAATCGATTTGAAGTCATCTACAATCTCTATTCATTGAAGAATAAATTCCGTTTCCGTCTCAAAGTTCGAGTTGATGAAAACGATCTTCATGTTCCAACAGTTACAAGTGTTTGGCAAACAGCAAACTTCGAAGAGCGTGAAGTATACGACATGTTCGGTATTATTTTCGATGGGCATCCCGATCTTCGCCGTATTTACATGCCGGAGGATTTTGAATATAATCCACTTCGGAAAGATTTCCCGCTAATGGGTATTCCCGGTTCACTTCCATTACCACGTAAATAAAAGTCATCACTATGGCAATTGGATCTAAACAAAAAGAAGCACGGCAAAAAATTCTCACAGCACTCGAGAACCAATACACGACGGTAACATTCGATGACCCGCTGGAGAATGATATGGTACTCAACATGGGTCCTCAGCATCCTGCCACTCACGGTGTACTCCGACTTCTTATTAGGTTGGATGGTGAAACGATTGTTGCTGTCGTTCCCGATCTCGGTTACTTGCATCGTGGATACGAGAAACTTGCCGAGAATATGAACTATCATGAATTCATCCCTCACACCGATCGGCTCGATTATCTTTCGCCGCTTGCAAACAATGTTGCGTACGTTCTCGCTGTAGAAAAGCTTGCAGGGATGGAAGTTCCTGTAAGAGCACAGTACATTCGTGTGATTTGTGCGGAGCTTGCCCGGCTTGCCTCTCATCTTGTTTGGCTCGGAACAATGGCAATGGATGTTGGTGCAGTAACGGTTCTTCTTTGGGGATTCCGTGAACGAGAGAAAATTCAAGATATATGGGATATTTTTACGGGTGTAAGATTTACAACGAGCTTCACACGGGTGGGTGGATTGGCAAACGATATGTCGGCTGAAGCGATTGCTGCAACGAAGAAATTCATTGATGAATTACCTGCTTCACTCGATGAATGTGAGAACGTCCTCGCTCGTAATAAGATTTTCATCGATCGATGCGAAGGGATTGGATATGTTTCAAAAGAAGATTCTATCGCAATGGGATTGACAGGTCCATTGCTTCGAGCGGTTGGTGTCGATCACGATTTAAGACGTGACGAGCCATATCTTGTCTATGATCAATTTGATTTCCATGTTCCGGTTTATACTGATGGAGATGTACTTGCACGATTCTATGTTCGTATGACAGAATTAAGAGAAAGTGTGAAAATCGTCCGGCAGGCATTGGAAAAAATGCCATCGGGACCGGTGAATGCACATGAACCAAAAAAAGTACTCCCCCAAAAGGAACGAACATATGGAAAAATGGAAGAACTTATTCACGATTTTATGATAGTTAATTTTGGAATCAACCCGCCAGTTGGTGAAGTATATCACGCTATCGAAGCGTCGAAAGGCGAATTGGGATTTTATATTCAGAGTCGTGGAGAAGGATATCCGTGGAGATTGAAAATTCGGTCACCATCATTTGTGAACATCCAATCGCTGCCGATGATGCTGCGCGGTGGATTGATTTCGGATGTGGTTGCGGTAATAGGAAGCTTAGACCCTGTGATGGGGGAAGCAGATAAATAAATTTCGGATTTCAGAGATGAAATCGTAATTCGAGGTCATCAATTCAAAATCAAAATGTTAACACAAGAAAATCTAAATAAAATTCAAGCATTGAAGAAACAATTTCCGGACGTGAAGTCATTAACGATTCCAGCACTTCACATTGCACAGGAACAGTATGGTTGGATTTCAGAAGAAACTATGAGAGAAGTTGCTCAGGTGCTCGATGTACTGGAGAATCATGTTATAGGTGTGGCGACGTTCTACACAATGTTTAATAAGAAGCCGGTAGGGGAGTATCACATCCAGATTTGCACGAATGTCTCCTGCCAATTGCTTGGTGCTGAAAAGATTTCTGATTACATCTGTAATAAACTGAACATCAAAGTTGGCGAAACCACACTCGATAACAAATTTACCCTATCGGAAGTTGAATGTCTCGGTTCATGCGGAACTGCACCTATGATGCAAGTGAATAACGATTACCATGAAAATCTCACTACTGAAAAAATCGACAAGCTCTTGACCGAATTAAAATAGTATATGACAGAATTTTCAGAAAAAATCCTTCTACCTTTTATCATAAACCTTCATCGGATTGATGTATATGAACAGAATGGAGGTTATCAGGCACTTCGTAAAGTTGTACAGATGAAACCTGAAAATGTAACAGAAGAGGTGAAGAAATCCAATCTTAAAGGTAGAGGTGGTGCGTGTTTTCCCACTGGACTAAAGTGGACGTTCATGCCTCAGGAATCCACCAAACCGAAATATCTTTGTGCTAATGGTGATGAGGGTGAGCCGGGGACATTCAAAGATCGGCAGATATTCGAATTCAATCCGCATCTCTTCATCGAGGGTAGTTTAATCGCTGCATATGCAATGGGTGTCCAAACGATTTATGTTTATATCCGCGGTGAGTATACCAAATGGATTAACCTTCTTCAGAACGCGATCGATGATGCCTATGCAAAGAATTATATTGGCAAGAATATTTTGGGCACGAATTTCTGTACTGAGATGTACATCTTCAAAGGTGCGGGTGCTTACATTTGTGGTGAAGAATCTTCCCTGATGAATTCGATCGAGGGTGATCGTGGTTACCCACGTGTGAAGCCACCGTTCCCTGCCCAGAATGGTTTATGGGGATGCCCAACAACAATCAATAATATAGAAACACTCTCAAACGTTCCCATTATAATCAATAGAGGATGGGAGTGGTACTCAAAGATTGGTGCACCGAAACATCCCGGAACACTTTTGTTTGGTGTAAGTGGTCATGTGAACAAACCCGGCGTATATGAATTGCCTACCGGTGTGTTACTTACCGATTTGATTTACAAGTATGCTGGTGGTGTTTCGTGGAATAAAAAAATCAAAGCGGTCATACCAGGCGGTTCATCAACCATGTGGTTACGCGGTGAAGAGCTTGCCGGTGTTCGGATGGACGCCGAGTCTTTGAAAGCTGTCGGGACTTCGATAGGAACCGGTGGAGTCATCGTGATGGATGAAGATACAGACGTACTAAAAGTTCTTGCTCGCATTACTCATTTCTATCACCATGAATCATGTGGACAATGTACACCATGCCGAGAGGGCTGCGGATGGATGGAGAAAATTTTAAAGCGATTTTTAACTGGTGATGGAACTACCAAAGACATCGACCTCCTATTAAGCATTGCCAACAACATTGAAGGAAACACTATTTGCGCATTAGGTGATGCTGCAGCTTGGCCCATTCAAAGTGTAATAAAAAAACTCAGAGATGAATTTGAGAGACTGGTGAGAAGAACTCCCACCGAAAAGAAATATGTTCCACCTCCGCACCTTGTCAAGATTAACGCTTAGTTATCCCCTCGAACTCCCTCTTTAATCCAGATTATCATGCCGTTTATTTGGTTGTCGTTCAGTTTCGGTCGATTGATAGGCATTTGTTCTACACCGGATAATTTGCCTTTTAACGCCAATATAAGGCGACTATTCTCGGGTGTGCTAAAGTTGATTATATCAAGTCTTTGCCTAAAATCTTCGTAGGTTTCTAAATTTAATGGATTTAATTTTCCTGCTGGATTTTCACCTGCATGGCATCCACCAGGAATGGCGCAGACATGTAGGAATATCGGTTCAACATGATCATGGTAACTCACATTCTTGGCAGGAAAAACAATTTGTGATATATCGAAATTTGTGATATCATCTTTGCACTTCAGTGAGCCCAAGATAAAAAGAATAAAGCCGGCAAATAACAGGAATACTTTTAATCGATTATTCATATTTTTTATTGATTTTGTAAAGATATTGCAATTTGTCCGTAGAGATGGAATCTGACAAGAGAAACATAAAACGAAGTGAATAGAATTCCCACTATAAAAAAAATTATACCGATGCTGGCGAGCAGATCAATAGCAAAGCAGAGTGCAACTACAACAATAACATCTTGCCAGCATTGTTTAAATAAATTCACTACTCTACCGATTCGTAAACCATCACCGATACTTTCTCGCTCCGCAAATTGAATCGAGATTATAGGTGTCATCAGAGCTATGATGAGTGAGTAAGGAAGTCCAACCAAGAAAATAATTATCATTAGGGCACTGCTATCTGCGAATTCCAGAAAAGTCATACCTTGAAAAAGATAGAGCAATATCATGAGAAAGATTGGAATCAGAATAAGCATTAATGGAATATAATATATTAAAAGCGTTACGAGGTATTTTAATCCAAGAATAAATTTAACACCAACATCTTTCCAATCGGGGAGAGGGTATTTTTCACCTCGTTTCTGCCGCTGCATCAACTCGATATAGTAACCATAGACAACCGGAATTCCGATCAAGAAGATTGAAAGAAATGTGAATAACACTCCCATTAAAATTTTAATACTCCAATCCGGATCTTTGAAAATAAATGTGAATGCTTCACTGATGTTTTTCACTGTATTTCGTACCTTATTATCTTATCGTTGATGAAATCTACATAAATATTTTTAATTGAGCAATAAAGGTAAAATATAATATGTTTTTCAAGAATACGTCAGATTGATACTAATCTCTTTTCTTCTTACATTTCAGATAAGATGTTGATGATGCGAACCTTTTTTATTGGAATAAAAGTATTCTTTAAGTCGATGGGACTTGTAGAGCAAGCGCAGGTTGTTGCCTCTACTGCGGTAATTATTGCTATGATTACGATTATCACTGTACGCTTGGTCGCGGGTGAGAGTCTTGGAACTTTGGATTTTATTACAGTGGTAACTATTGGTGTCTTTGGTTATGTGAGTATATTCTTCTCTCTGAAATATGGAAGAACCCTCGAAGCTCAGCGACGAGAGCTTCTTGAGTTGAACACAATTTCGGATGCTGTAAATTATTCTGTTGATCTGAATTATGTTCTCGATTCTGCACTGATCAGAGTTATGCAGCTTATGCACGCCGATTGTGGGTGGATCTACATCCAGGAAAATCAAACAGTCACACTCAAGCATTTATACGGAACAACGGCGAAGCTCTTCCCCGATGGCCTCGATTCCAATAATGAAGTGTTGTCGTGGGTACAACTGCCCGGCGTTCATCAAGCCGACGATCAAATTATAAGTTATTGTACCACTGAGGAATTCAAACAAGAAGGATTAAAAATTTTAGCATGGATTCCTCTGGTAAGGCAAGGTATATTTGCCGGTGTTTTGATTATCGGTGGTAGAGACGCAAGAAAGTTCGGTGCAAAAAAAATTGCTATAATACAAGCGTTTGGAAATCAAATAAGTATGGCATTAAACAATGCATACCTATTCGAGCAGGTGAAGGAATCGGAGCGACAATATGCGGACCTCTATGAGAATTCACCCGACATGTATCATAGTGTCGACAGACGCGGCATCATTATTAGCTGTAATCAAACAGAAAGTCAATTATTAGGGATTTCAAAAGAAGCAATTATTGGTCACCCCCTGTTAAATCTGTATCCTCCTGCACAACACAAGCAAGTTGAAATGAATTTAATGAAAATATTTGAGCACGTTCAGGAATTAAAAGGGATTGAGGAACAGATGCGAAAAGCTGATGGAACACTTATCGATGTCAGTCTCAGCACATCACTTGTATATGATGCCGATGGAAAGCCATCAATGGCCCGGATGGTGTTACGGGATATCACCGAAAAGAAAAAGATGGAAGCGAAAATTCTTCAGGCACAAAAGATCGATAGCATCGGAAATTTAGCAGGTGGAATTGCGCACGATTTTAATAACATTCTAACAGCTATCCTTGGTTCTGCATCGATTATGCGCAGGCGTATCTTAGATGATAAGCGATTGTTGAAGTATGTGGATCTCATCGAAACAACTTCACGACGTGGAGCTGCGATTACCCGGCAGTTACTCACTTTCTCACGCAAAAGTAATCCACATGTGGCTCCGATCGATGTGATTTCGATAGTCGATCAAACAATTAAATTATTTGAGGTAACTACTCCTAGAACAATCCATATCAAATATGATTTGTCAGCTGAGCCGTTGATCGTTAATGGTGATGAAGGACAGCTTCAGCAAGCATTATTGAATTTATGTATCAATGCGAGGGATGCGATGACGAATGGTGGCATTCTCGTAATTAATTGTTGCAATGCTGTGGTTGATGCTGAAGAATCGAAAAACATTACCGATGGACATCCCGGCGATTATGTTATGATTTCCGTTGCAGATTCGGGGGTGGGAATTCCTCGGGATATTATAAATCGGATTTATGAGCCGTTCTTCACAACAAAAGAGCAGGGAAAAGGAACAGGACTAGGACTCTCAGTTGTCTATGGTGTCATAAAAAGTCATAATGGATATATCAATGTTAGCAGTGAGGTGAACAGCGGAACACTTTTCACAATTTATTTACCTCGCGTAATCGATCATCAGGTTACGAGGGAACTGCAGAGCAGGCAATCTGGAATCGTTGGCGGCTCGGAAAGAATTTTATTGATCGAGGATGAGATTTCAGTAGGAGAGATCGGAGCTGAGATTCTAAGCGAATTGGGATATAAAATAGAAATTGTACACAACGGAAGAGAAGCGATGGATAAGTTAGAATCGGACACTCAAAAGTTTGATTTATTAATTTTAGATATGAATATGCCTCGTATGGGCGGGCGAGCAACGTTTGATTATATCAAACAAAAATATCCGTCACTAAAAGTTCTTGTTTGCAGTGGTTACAGTGCTATTATGCTGGATGATGGAAAATTTACACAACAAATCAATGGTTTTATCCAAAAACCGTACGAACTGGATGATCTTGCGTATAAAGTTCGCTCGATCATCGATTTGCCGGCTAAATCAGTTTTGTCTGTTCATTAATTTAAGGCCTTAGAGAGTTCAATGAAAATAATTGGTGAGAAATTACGCGTCGCTCGTGAAGCTTCTGGTCGGTCAATCGATGATATCGCTCTGGCAACACGAATTAACCGCCAATTCCTCATTGATATCGAACAAGGTACACCTCCGGCTCTTCCAAAGACGTACATCCGTGCTTTTATTGCAGACTACGCGCGTGAGGTTGGGCTAAATCCCGTTGACTTACTCATTGAATCTGAATCCAGTGTCTCGATGACTGGTACTTCAGACCCCAGTTATAAAGCAGCGGTTGATGGTGAAGAATTATCGCACTTAACATCCACCACACCTCAATATGTCCCGATAAAAAAGTTTCATAAACACCAGTTCCGAGTTTTACTAATCGTTATTGTTTTTATAGTGGCTGGGTTTATTATTACTATCTTTTGGATGCGCCGAGAGAACACTCCGAAACCCATTCAAGAAATATCATTTTCTGAAGTTGTTAAAGAACAAGAACAGCGAATAAATCCGTTAGTAAATAATATCGATTCCATCAAAGCAGACGCTTTGCCTTCCCAAACAGAAGTCCGCAACGATAGTCTCTTCCTTGAAGGTATTGCGAGTGAGAGTGTTTGGGTTCGAATAGTGATAGACGGAAATCCTGCAATTGAATATGCACTCCCACGATTTTATAAGAAGCAGTGGAAAGCAAAAAAATCGTTCATAATCTCGATGGGAAACGCGGCAGGGATTTCCTTTGCTTTAAACGGACAGAAAATGGGTTCGCTCAGCCCAACAAAACGTCCGATGAAGAATGTTGCTATAAATTGGGAGACGCTGGGTAAAATCAAGAACAGATATCCATAGGAATCAAACGATGAAAGGTGTTGATCGTTCAATAATTCAAAGGGCTGAACAACTGCGGAAAGAACTCCACAAGCATGATTATTTGTATTATGTTCTTGCAGAACCGGAAATATCGGATGAACAGTACGATAAACTCATGCGTGAGCTTCAAGACCTTGAAACAAAATATCCCCAGCTTATTACACCAGATTCTCCTACCCAGCGAGTAGGTGGGGAGCCAACCAAAGAATTTCCAACCGTTACTTATGAAATTCCTATGTTGAGTCTTTCGAACACCTACTCCGAAGAGGATATTCGTGATTTTGATCGCAGAGTAAAATCACTTTTACCCCGGCAACCATTCAGATATGTATGTGAGCTAAAGTTTGATGGAGTATCGCTAAGTCTTAAATATGTTGACGGTGTGCTAACATCAGGGGCAACCCGCGGCGATGGTATGCAAGGTGATAACATCACATCAAATGTACGAACCATTCGTTCGATTCCGCTTCGACTGAATACCAATGATAAATCCGCTTTTAGCTGTGAAGTTCGCGGTGAAGTAATTATGCATCGGTCGGATTTCCAGCGCATGAATGAGGAGAAAGAGCTTGCAGGAGAAAAGCTTTTTGCCAACCCCCGGAATTCGGTAGCAGGAACTTTGAAATTGCAGGATCCAAAGATCGTTACAACGCGTCCACTAAGATTTTATGGATATGCACTCCTTTCATCGGAACCGATATTCAAGACCCATTATGAAAATCTCCAATTCCTCAAAAAGATTGGATTCTTAGTTGATAGCCATGCAAAACGTGTTAATGATATTGAGGGAGTGATAAATCATTGGAAGGAATTGGAAATAAAAAGAGACACATTACCATTTGATATAGATGGCATAGTCGTGAAGATTGATTCACTTGAACAGCAAGATATTTTAGGAACTATTGCTAAAAGTCCTCGTTGGGCAATTGCATGTAAGTTTACATCGAGGAAAGCAGAGACAAAACTCAAAGATATTCGTTTACAGGTCGGTCGTACCGGAACTATCACACCTGTTGCAGACCTTGAACCTGTTTTTATTGGCGGAACGACTGTAAGTCGTGCTTCGCTTTACAACGAGGATTACATTCTAGAAAAAGATATTCGGATTGGTGATACAGTTGTTGTTGAGCGCGGAGGAGATGTGATTCCAAAAGTGACTGCGGTTGTAACGGAGAAGCGATCTAAAGGGAGTAAGCCATATTCATTCCCTGTCAAATGTCCGGAATGCGGCTCGATTCTTGTCCGCTTTGAAGGGGAAGTAAATTTATTTTGTGAAAATAGTGAGTGCCCGAGGCAAATACGTGGTCGCATCGAACACTGGGCTGCACGCGGCGCGATGGATATTGAAGGTCTCGGAGAGGCAATTGTTGATCAGTTGGTCGCAAATAAATTCGTACACAATGTTTCTGATTTATATGAGCCACATAAATATAAAGCGAAGTTGATTGGTCTTGAACGATGGGGTGAAAAAAGCGTTCAGAATTTATTAAATGGCATTGAAAGAAGCAAAGAACGTCCATTTAATTGTGTTCTCTACTCGCTTGGTATTCGCCATGTCGGTACTACCGTTGCTCAAGTCCTTGCCGATCATTTTTCCTCAATTGATAAGTTGATGGATGCTTCACAGAAAGAATTGCAGACCGTTCATGAGATTGGACCGAAGATCGCAGAAAGTATCTGGCGCTTTTTAAAGGATACCCATAACCGGAAAATAATTGAGCGATTAAAAATAGCAGGTTTGAAATTTAACGCTGATAAGAAAAAAATAAGTGGGGAACTGTCGGGGAAATCATTCGTTATTACCGGGACTCTTTCATCTATGAAGCGGGATAGAGCGAAGGTGTTAATCGAAGAACAGGGCGGGAAGGTTGTCTCGACTGTTTCAAAATATATTGATATATTGATAGTAGGTGAAGATGCCGGCTCGAAGCTTGAACAAGCTAAAAAGTTTGGTATCGAATTGTGGGACGAAAAAAAGTTCTTATCAGTCATAAAGTATAAAAAAGGATAAGATAATGTTTGAAGGTGCATTAGCATATTTAGGATTACAGTTTGCAAAGTTTCAATTTCGAAATGAATTCGATCAGGTGCAGCTGCTAACTGATTTTTTTCGAGGGGCGGATAACATCCTGATTACACTTCCGGTTGGTTACGAAGACGCAATTATTGCAGGAAACGCGTTGAGAAATTTTCGTGAAAGGATGTCTAATATCCACCTGACCGTTGTTCATAATAGCACACGAGAAACGGCTTTAGCGAATTTTCCAAAGTGTGAAGTTGTCCGACTTGATCCGATGGATATAAATAAATTTTCTTTGCCAACAAAAGCCGTATTACAGCGTACTTTCACAAAAGAATTCGATGTTGCAATCGATCTCAATCTTGATTTCGTCCTGCATACTGCGTATATTTGCAAAGCATCCCGTGCCAAGGTTCGCGTCGGTTTTGCGAGCCAAGTATCGGATTTGTTTTTCAATGTTCATCTTAAATTTAATAAACAACGAACACCGCAAGCGCTTTATGAAAAGTTTGCTGAGTGTCTAGCGATGTTCTAATTAATACATATGGAGATTTAATGAAGTTTTCAACATCAAAAAATGGTATAGCTACGATCTTAAAACTTCACGGTAGAAAACTTGATGCTACGGTAGCGCCTGAGCTGAAGGCGGAATTTCTTATCCTCTGCAAACCGAAAGCCGCCGCGAAATTAATTATCGATATGACTGAAGTTCAGTTTTGCGACAGCAGTGG
>CAYGZC010000218.1:0-2844 GCA_964354225.1 uncultured Chlorobiaceae bacterium
TGTGCAAACGCACAGCGGCACAGGGTTTGGGGCAAGGCACAACCCTATGGCAATATTTTTACACATGCCAAATCTTACCTTCCACAGTTTCCAATGTTGGCAGGATACCAACCCGTGTTACTCTCGCATAATATATCAAAAGCGCCCGACTAGCCCAATAAAGCGGAGAAAGGAATCGGAGAAATCTGCCAAGCCCAACCCAGCCGCGCAAAAACCACCAAACCACTCGGCAAATGGATCACTCTGACGCTGAGTTTAGAGTAACTACATAACGAGAGCATCACAGAAAGCACAACGGAATAACAAACGTATAACAATGCGAGGTCACTGTCTGGGCGAGGTTAGAGTGCAGTCAGGCCAACCACACAAAAAAGGCCGCACGCGCAAGCGGTCAGCCTGCAGCCTGCAGCCTACTGGTTTCGGTATCATTTCCGTGCCGGACAATCCCACGGGTGCGTGATACGCACCCGTAATACCAACCGCTTCATTGCACCTGTCACCATATGCTTTACCTGGTGACCAGGCTATCCATGAGAATCCGGGTTGATACGGCAATCTCCGCGATAGCTTTATCAAAGGCTTCTTGGTTCGCTCGAGACGGAACGCGATAGCCGGTCACCTTGCGGACGAATTGTAAGGCCGCTAGCTTCAACTCTTCTTCGGTAGGGGACCGATCCGGATGACGGAGTTGCTTGATATTCCTACACATGCCAAATCTTACCTTCCACAGTTTCCAATGTTGGCAGGATGCGAGGCCAAAGGGCCACCGCATCAATCCCATAACGCGTAGATGGGTAATCTTCAATAACTTTTGCAGGAAAACGGCTGGTCACCACTTCTTCCAGTCGTTCATGCTGTTCGCACATGCGGATGCCGTCGAGCGGGCAGTCGAACAAATTTCTATCTGCGTTAATCTGTGTCCACCAACTCTTTTGCCAGCGACACGGCAGACTCGGCAGAGTTGAAGGCTTGGCGAGCCTCGCTCAAGAACCCCTCGGCCAGCCGGATGCGATAACGAGCCTGGTCATTGATCTGCATGATCCATCTCCCATGTCAACGTCCATGGGCCGGACGGTTCCTTTGTCCAACGCCATACATCGCCCGCCTCGGTGCGCTCCCGATACAAGCCGGACTGTTTGAGTAATCGCCGCAGAGTGGCGAGGCGTTCGGCGGCGTACCCACGCGGATCGTAGAGAATTTGCCCGTCCAGCGCAATGTCCAGGTAAAGGGACGGCAAATGAGCCTCGAACTCTTGAGGCGTCTTGGCAAGAATCGAGATCGCGCCACGGCAATCGGCTGGCAAGAGTCGTTTTAAATGACGACGACGTTCGAATAGTTTGCCTGGCAGCTCTTCGGCCACGACAAGCATATCCCAATCGCTGGCCGGCGATGGGTCGCCACGTGCCCGCGAGCCGAACAACACGACTGCCACCAAGCCGTTACCAAGCGCCATCTGTAGTGCGCTCACGGCCCGTGCAGGAATATTTGGATCAATACGCAATTGGTACATGCCCATCGCCCTCTGCTATTCATTAGCCTGAAGTGACGCCATTGTAGAATCAATTTGCTCGCCCACGGAGCCTCTCCATCACTCGAGAAGGTGTACGACGGAGCAGCTCGGCCACGAACGCTTCGTCGGCGCGGATAGACGCGTCTATCTCTGCGCGATGATCGTGGTAATAGGCGAGCGCGGCATAGACCTCACCCAGTTCCAGGCCATACTCGGTCGCGATTTCATCGGGATCGAGGCTCATTCGCTCGTGCCAGATGGCAATAGCCTGCACCGTGATGCGATGACCGGAAACGTGTGGTTTGCCGCCACATACATCGGGCATCACCTCAATGTGTCCAACCATCACAGCCGCCATAATACACTCCTTCAAGAACCTGTCTATTACCCACAAGTCCGTTTTCGGCGGCCTTTTGTGATCTGATGCCCTGTATATGGCGGATTTCACCTCGCACAACCGCTGTATGTGGCGGCTCAAAAAGATGTGGGTAATAGACAGCTTCAAGAACAGGTGCATAGTTGGACACAGATTTCACAGACGAACACAGATTTTCTTTTAAATCTGTGGAATCTGTGTTCATCTGTGTCCAAAACAGATTCATACGAATTCCAGATGGTCAATCATTTGAGGGCGGTTCACGCGGATCAGGCTTCCCTTGAGTGATTCGAAACAGGCAGCACCACCTGCGACGCCGGGCGTTTTTTCGATGCCGGGCCAGGCATGAGCAAGGTCAAGCGCCAACAGCTTGACCGCCTGTGCTTTTTCGGCAGCAGTCAGCGCAAGCAGGTGCGTTTCCAGTTCTTTCAGCGTCATGGAAGCCTCCCCCTCACCCTCGATTCATCCTTAATGATTATACTACCAGTCTGATTCTTGGTGGGCTGCCGCGTCAATTGCTTCAGTTTTCAGTTTCTAGTTTTCAGTTGCCGCTGTCTGAAAACTGAAAACTAGAAACCAAAAACCCGGGGCGCAACTCAAGTAGTTTACATCTACTCACACAAATAGCAAAACGCCCTTGACATCACTTGTATCTGTGGTAAAATGTGCTCCTCGATTTTATGAAAGGGGGCGCACAAAGTTAATGAACGAGGCAGTTTGCATCACCCGCTCGCCGTACGGCGTCCGCGTCCGAGCATTGGACGGCGGTAGCGGTGCTTTGCCTTGTCGGAGTGCGCCTGTTGGCTGTTAGAGACGCGTGTAGCGTAAAAGGCCGTGGGTGCGCTCGACCCCACGGCCTTTTTTATTCCCCTGCTTGTTTGGGGGCCGTGGGTGGCGATTCACCTGCGGCTTTTTTTGTTGCCCAGCGCTAAGAGGCTGTCTGAAAAGCCCGTAGTTT
>CAYGZC010000219.1:0-9663 GCA_964354225.1 uncultured Chlorobiaceae bacterium
GACCCATATATTTCCATCACTTGTTTCAACGAGTGAATTGATTTGATTGGAAGGTAAACCGGATTCGGTTGTAAATTCAACCCAACGCCATTCTTCACTTAGAGTTGTCTCATCAATATGCACACCTTGACTTTTTTGCCCGAGGCAGGAACAGCTCACGGTAAAGATCAACAGGGCGTAATATATACATGCCCTTTTATTCTTTGTGGGTATTATCGAATCAGTTTTGCAGTGCATTTAAGATGTGCTTAATTATTGATAACCCTTATATTGCTATAGCGTTAACCTTTACAGTTATGTAAAGCGATCTCATAGAATATCAATCAAGTTGTTTAATTTCATCTGACAAGGACCATTTTCTTTGATTGGGAGAAAAGGAGTTTATTCCCTTCAACCTCTTCAGCAATAATTCGGTAGAAATAAATACCTGAAGGTATATTTGAACCATCAAATTTTATTTTCACTTCTTCCACCCCATTGTAATATTTATTATCAAAAAAAGTCATTATTTCTTGTCCAAGGAAATTATAGATTTTTAATGTGATTAAAGAATTTTGACCAGTCATAAAAGAGATTGTCGTACCAGCGTTGAAAGGATTCGGATAATTTTGATTGAGAGTAAAATTTTTTGGGATGACAGAAAGAATAATGGTGGTATCGCTACCTCTGGTTTGTGCATCAGTTACATATATGACGAGATTCTTTGATCCCGGTATCGTGCTGGGTGCGATTTTTGCTTTGAATGAAAAAATATTATCGCCATTAGTTATATCACCATGGGATCCATCATCAAAAAATGGTTGTGATTCTAAACCACCAATTAAACTCAAATCACCACTTACTGACATTCCCGTGCTAGTCGGATTTATACCTGGTGTTACTGCTGCTGAAAGTAGTGTCGAATCGCCTAGTGAAACCTCTGATGGACTTGCTGTCCCTACTACAGTCGGATCAGTCGATAATCGAAATACTGAATCAGACCTGAACATACCACGACCGTGGGTTGCAGCAAATAAATAGCCACTGCTATTCAAATCGAGATCTGCAATTGAAACATTTGCTAAACCATTATTTTGCTGAACCCAATTAACCCCATTATTGATTGTCTCGTACACACCAAGGTCTGTGCCAACTATGATATGACTAGGATATAGACGATCAAGAACTATTGCGTTGACAGGAATATCGGGTAAATCGCCGCTCACATTTAACCAGATACTACCTTGATTGGAGGAGAGAAAAATATGCCCTGGAGTTGATGGAGTTTGAGTATTGTAACCAGAGTAGCCAACAAATACACTATCTTGATTGTTCGGATTTACCGCAATTGCTTTTACATATCGATTTGGTAAGGGCAGCTTTGATATTGTATCCCATACTGCGCTGGAACTTGTTCCATTATTTGTTACACAAATGCGTGAAGTTGATCTTTCACTACCACTTGTACCAACATAAATATTCGATAACGAGGATTTTGATATTGCAATAGCAGAGATGCATGAACCTTGATAACCGATACTGATGGCTCCATCTCCGGTTAAATCACCACTGATGGGTACCCATAGATCGGCACCATTTGTTGTCCTATAAGCTCTATAAGTACCCGTAACCAAAATTTTTGGATTAGCCGGATCCATCATAAACGGTGCGATGAATAAACAACGATCTGTTGTCCCTTTATATGGATCGGATTCGGATGCTATACCGTTCATTTTCGGCGACCAATCAGCTCCAGAGTTGGTTGATTTTTGAAAGGCTAAATTAACGTACTCAGTATAAACTATAGTCGGGGTACTATAATCAACCGCAGTTGCACCGCCATCACCGGCAAACACCTGAGTCCAGTTTGGTTGTGCAATTGTCCGTAACGTTCCATTATCTTGTGTTCCACCGTAATATATTGTTTGTGTTGGATGAACTGCCCCGCTATAAAATTGAACTGTTCGAAAGCCAGCATTCATATCTGAAAATGAACTGCCACCATCTGAACTTTTCCAGATACCACCATCATTACCGGAGTACATAATCGAGCTGTTTAAAGGATCAAACATAATTGCATGATGATCAACAT
Source organism: uncultured Chlorobiaceae bacterium (assembly GCA_964354225.1). Taxonomy (GTDB): domain Bacteria; phylum Bacteroidota; class Ignavibacteria; order UBA10030; family SZUA-254; genus CAYGZC01. Next base: position 2,072 of record CAYGZC010000219.1, read on the forward strand.
GAACGTTATTTCCAATTCGAAACCATCCCGAACCACCATTGGTTGATTTGAACAAATTAATTCCCCCGGAGTAAACAATATTGGGATCAGTCGGATGAACTTTGATTACATTATTATACCAGCCCTGACCCCCTAAATGAGTTTTACCTATAGATGCATCATAAGGTGTTAACACAGCAAACCAGCTGTTTCCTCCGTTGGTAGATTTTTGTATGCTGTGAGTGTTATAATTAGAATCAGAGAGGCAGGCATAAATAACATTGCTATTGCTTTGTGCGATTGCTAAACTGATTCTATCGTACCGGGTTGTTGGTGAAGGAAATCCATTGGTTAATTTAGACCAGGTTGCACCGCCATCTATCGTTTTGTATACTCCATCTGTTTGAAGGGGATCAAATGATTGATGGAGACCGAACGCTGCATACATGATGTTTGCATTCGTTGGGTCCATTACCAAATCGACACAACGTTTCGAAGTATTTACTGTGGTAGTGATTTTCGACCAGCTTGCTCCATAGTCAGTCGATTTCCATATTCCTTCGTCTGTCTTGGAGGCGGTTAACGCTGCAAAGAGGATACTCGGATTATCCGGCCTGATTACAATCTTATTAATAAAGTAATATTTATAAGGATCACGAGAATTCATAAAATTATTAAATACGTTCCAAGTCACACCTGCATCGGTAGATTTTAGAATTCCAATTCCGCGAAGTGCGTCTACGTTAAAATAACCCTCACCCGTTCCAGCATAAATAATCTGAGGATTGGTCGGATCGATGGCGATACAGCCAATCACTAAGCTCGATGCAAAATCAGTTAATGACATCCATGTGCCACCTCCATTAGTGCTTTTCCATATTCCGCCACTTACAGAGCCGCAATAAATGATGTTTGGATTTGATGGATCAATGGCGATGGATCGAACACGACCAGAAATATTATCCGGACCTACGGATGTCCAAGAAAATGATCGAACAGAACTAAATTTTAATAAATTATTTTTTTGTATATGCTCTTTTGCTTTTTCTAACCAATCCGAAGGTATTCTACCGGTTGGAAATGCCCGTTGATTGTTGTACCAGCGCATTGCCTCCATTGCTCCAGTGGCCTTGAAAGTAGTTAGCCCATCGCCCTCGGTTGATTTTGAGACATAAGTACATGTTTTTCTACGGCAGCAATTTGTTGCAACTTGCTCATCATCTTTGATAGGTGTTGAGACGACTCGTGGTTGGTTTCCAAAATATTGGATGATTATGATCCACGAAGAAATGAGTACAAATAATGATATAATGAGTCGGATGATATATGATTTCATGCTGGTCTCAGAAGGAGATAATATTTATTCTTTGATAATACCGAAAAAAATAGCTTAGGCATCCAATATCAACATTGTGATGGAAAAAAGATCTAACTAAACAGAAATTTAAACACATCGCGAATTGATATAATTCTTGTTAAATATGCTCACTATTCTGTTGAAAATCAAGAGTTCGCGTATCGATGAATTTGGATAATGCTCATTAAAATCGTATTATTAAAAAAATTACGGCAAGGGACACTAAGTTTCCCGCCAAATAAAAGTTTCAAAAAGAAAGGAATTTTAGATGAAACACCTAATGGTGGTGGTACTCTGCTGCGGACTTTTTGCTTGTCAGAGTAGTACTCAAAATGATGTCCAGTTAAAAAGCCAGAAGGACAGTATAAGTTACAGCATTGGACTGAATATTGGTAACAATTTGAAAAGCCAAATGATCGAAATTGAACCAAATATTGTTGCACAGGGAATAAAAGATATTGTTGATAGTAATAAAACACTCCTAACTGAAGATCAAGCGCAAGCAGTTATAACAGCATTCCAACAACAGATGATGGCGAAACATGAGCAAGTAGCAAAAGAACAAGCTGAGAAAAACGTAAAGATTGGTGAGACGTTCCTTGCTGAGAACAAGAAAAAAGAAGGCGTAGTTACATTGCCCAGTGGATTGCAATATAAAGTAATTAAAATGGGAACTGGTAAAAAACCCAAAGCAACAGATACTGTAACTGTGAATTATCGAGGTACACTTATCAATGGCACTGAATTCGATAACTCCTTTAAGCGTGGGCAGCCGTGGACAGCCCCACTTAATAGTTTTATCCCAGGTTGGATTGAAGCTGTACAGTTAATGCCTGTCGGTTCAAAATGGGAAATATATGTCCCACCCCAGCTTGCTTATGGAGAGCGTGGGGGGGGGCAAATCATTCAGCCCAATTCAACACTGATTTTTGAAATCGAGTTACTCGCGATAAAGTAATATAAGTCGTCACACTTGTAAACTAAATAAAATTTCAAGTTGTGATTAAAAGAATCTTTCTCATAGTTCTTGGAATATCGATCAGTCTCAGTTGGGGTTTCGCACAGGAACCCCAGACTGATATATTGAAGAATCCCTCTTTCGGAAAACCAGCGATAAAAAGTGCCGATTGGGTTAAAGATGCAATTATCTATTGTGTTTACCTCCGCTCATTTTCACCTGAAGGTACATTCGATGATTTGGAAAAACGCATCCCTGAATTAAAAGATTTGGGTGTCAGCGTGATATGGCTGATGCCAATTCACCCTGTTGGTTTAAAAAATAGAAAAAGCAAGCTCGAAAACCCTTACTCCGTCCGAGACTACTACGCTAACAACCCTGAATTCGGAACGATTGTTGATTTTCAAAAACTATTAAACACAGTCCACAAGAATAACATGAAGTTGATAATCGATCTTGTGGCAAATCATACATCTTGGGACAGTAAACTAATTATCCAGCATCCTGAATGGTTCACAAAGGATGCGAATGGAAATATCATTTACCCACGCTCGGATTGGACAGATGTCGCTGATCTCGATTATTCAAAAACCAGTTTACGAAAGTACATGCTGGAGATGATGGAATGGTGGATAAGAGATATTGGGATTGATGGTTTTCGATGTGATGTTTCCAAACTTGTTCCGATTGATTTCTGGGAAGAGGCGCGTGAGCGGTTAGACAAAATCAAGCCTGTCGTTATGATTTCGGACGGATCACTTCCTGAGCATCACCTAAAGGCGTTCGATATCACCTATCGCAGGAATCTCTACGATGAACTCGATTCTTTGCTGGAGGGTAAGCAGCCCACAATGATGATTGATAAAATACTTCACGATGAATACCAACGCTTCCCTATCGGCTCGCTGCAGCTTCGCTTTTGTACAAATCACGATAATAACAGTTGGGATACACCTCCTGCTTTAAAATTTGGGATGGGTGGAATAAAACTCGCTACAGTTCTTGTGAATACAATGCCGGGAATATCGCTCATTTATAATGGAGAAGAAGCGGCGAACGGCAAGAAATTAAGTCTCATCGAAAAAGTTGATATCGATTGGAATAGATCGCCTGAGATGGATACCTTATTCAGGATACTCTTCAAACTTAGGAATGAACACAAGGCGCTTTCACGCGGCAAGCTTGTTAAAGTATCAAAAACTAGTGAAAAGGATGTTTATGGTTTTTTCAGAATCGAAGGGAACGACAGAGTGTTCGTTGCACTTAATTTTTCTAAAGAATCCCGCTCTACCGATTTGGATATTTCTTTTGATGAAATATTCCTGAAGAAACAAAAAGTAAGAATGAAAGATATTTTCACCGGTACATCCATAACATTCGAACGAGGGAAAACTCAACCGATCTCATTAGAACGACATGGTTATCTTGTATTCGTTTAGAGAAATAAATTCAATCAAAAATTTTCTTGCTTCTGTAATATATTATTTTAATTTAAATGAGAGTATTGAAAATACATCCATCATTTTAAATAAGGTGTTCTATGATTTCTCGTATGATAACGATATCATTATTTATAACTCTGGTTTTTCAAATTCTTTTCATCGGATGCGGGAAGAAGGAAAACTTCGACGTTACTGCATATAAAAAAGAGATTGAGGAATGGCGAACAAAACGTGTCGAGCGTCTTAAGAGTGAAAACGGTTGGTTAACAATTTGTGGATTGTTCTGGCTCAAGGAAGGTGAAAATAAATTCGGTACTGATTCTTCGAATGTAATCATCCTGCCGTCCGGAAAAGCACAAAAATTTGTCGGTTCAATCTTTCTAAAAGATAGTGTACTCCGGCTGGAGGCACAACCACAAGCGAAAATTAAATACAAGGATTCGGTGGTTACCTCCATGATCATCAATTCTGACGCTGATGGTAATCCAACTGTTTTGAATCTTGGATCGCTTAATTTCTATGTTATCAAACGCGGCGAGCAGATTGGTGTACGAGTTAAGGATAAGGACAATCATTTGCGTATGAATTTCAAAGGATTAGAGTATTTTCCGACAAATCCGATATGGCGTTTTGAGGCAAAGTTTGAACCGTACAATCCACCCAAAGTAATTCAAATCGTAAATGTTTTAAACAAGGTAAGTAACGATACTTGCCCCGGTGCTATTGCTTTCGAGTTCGGTGGCAAAATGTTCCAGCTTGATGCACTCCGTGAAGGGAAAGAATTTTTCATCATTTTTGCCGATGAAACAAGTGGTAAGGAAACATACGGCATGGGGCGTTTCCTCTCGGCCGATTTACCTGATTCAAATAATACAGTTATCCTCGATTTCAACAAAGCATATAATCCACCGTGTGCTTTCACAGTATTTGCAACCTGCCCAACACCACCAAAGCAGAATCGACTGGTAGTGCGCATTGAGGCAGGTGAGAAAAAATACGCAGACAGTCATCATTGAGAAACTTTATTAGGAAGATCACTGATAGTTAAAATGAGATGAAGCGTTGAAATGGTACCCGACATATTTCGTTATCTTGTTATTACTCTTTCAAAACATTCTTCAATCAGGGGAATGGAGCTCACCGATTGACTTGGCCAAGACCTCAAGAGTGCAATTCCGATGGCGGGTTGTCAGGTTCGATAGCAAGTCGAAACAAAATGAAATAGAATGGGGATTTAGAAACGCGAGCGACTCGATCGTGACCTTTAATTATCTAATAGTAAGTGAGCGAAATGAGAGAATTCTGGGCAGAGTTACAATACTGCCTCATCGCGTTAAGATGGCGGGCTGGACGCTTAGCGGTAAGAGCATTCTCAATACTCTTATCGAAGACATTCGTTTTGATAATCCTCGGAGTGAAAATGACTCGACAAAGTAAAGTTCATTCCGATCATAGCATCAGTGCAATTGTCAACGATCCAAAACATTCAAGAAATTTCAAGACGACCGCAATTCTTTTATCATTGTTCTTGATATCGTTATACGTCTTCAGCTCATTTTTTCCGGCATCTTTCCTCTGGGGTATAAACAATCTAACTTATCTCGATCCGGCATACCGTATCGCTCTTCTTGTGATTAGTTTATTACATTTATTGCCTGCATTCTCTGCAAAATATAAAGTGTGGATCGAAAGGGTATTACTATTATTATCCTCAAAGAAAATATTTTTTAGTCTTTTCTATATCGTAATCGGCATCGTGTGCGGATACGGATTCTATTATTTTAGAATCTCTACTGATATGTATGGCGATTCTCGGACACTGTTGACGCTCCTGTCAAAAAAAGTATATAGCTTTTCCGATCTGTTCAATTTCAATGATTATGAGCCGCTCACACGCATGGTAAATCAGAAAGTAGCGGGCCTGCTGTATGTCGATCAAAAATTGGCTTACCAGGTCGTCAGCTCGGCTTGTGGTGGAATATTTATCTCTAGTATTCTCTTTTTCGTAAGATCACTCAAAGAATCTGCCCCGTGGAAAACTCTTGTTATCATACTGTTCCTTACTACTGGGGCTAATCTGCTCTTTTTCGGTCATGTTGAAGATTATACACTTCCTTACATTTGTATTTTTTTGTATCTCATTACTGCATGGCTATATTTTGATGGTAAGAAAACGCTTCCTGTATTATTGATTCTTTTTCTAATTGGGATCCGGCTTCATTTTCAAATGCTGCTTTTTCTTCCTTCTCTGATTTATATTTTCCTCCACAATCGGAGCAATCGCTCGCCGGCTGTTCACCAATTCCTCAAGCCCAAAAAAATCGTTCTATTTGTTTTTATAACATTAATATTCGCAGCGCTCGCTTATTTATTTTATTTCAAGGCATATCATTTGACCAGCAATGATCAAACCGAGAGGGCTTCGAAAATATTTTTGCCAATGGTGAATCCATTGTCTCCTCCTCACAATTATTCTCTATTTTCCTCCAATCATATCTCAGATGTGTTGCAGGAATTTCTATTTACATTATCTCCCGGGACCATTATTCTTTTAGCTCTTGCTTTTTTCTTTTCTCGCAATGTTAAATGGCGGGATGCTCGGCTTGTCTTTTTTGGAATTAGCGCATTCTATTTTATAATTTTCAATTTCACAGCAAATCCAATTTTATCTATGGCAAGAGACTGGGATCTTTTCTCGCTCGCCGCGGCACCATTAACGTTTTTTGGAATAACCATAGCGCGACAATGGTTCAAGTTATTTAAAGATTTTTCAATTCATAAATTTATCATCGGGATTTGTATTGCACCGACGATATTATCGTGTACGAATTTTTATATCAACTCGCGCTACGATTATACATCCCGGCGACTCGAAAGCATTGGTGAATGGTCATATCACAGTTACTATTGGGGTGCATCTTATCTCATAAATGTTGGAGTGAGAGCTATTAAAGACACGACTGAGCAGATTGCTCGTCGGAAAGAAATAATAGAAAAGCTGCTACCATATAAATCAACTCCCGATTATGAGATAGCTTGCCTATATAGAAAAATTGGAGAAACATATTTGATAGATAAGAAGAATGACCTCGCTATTCAATATTTTCAAAGAACTCTTCTTAACGATCCAACACAAATAGAAGGTATAAAATGGATTGCGCTTGCTCAATTGCGTCTTTGGAGGTTTGATGAGGCGGATCGAACTATTGAGGATTACAATATAAAAGTAAATCATCCAGCGGTGAATGATTTTTTTGGACTCCTGATTGCTCAGGAAACAAATTATTTAAGGTTGTTAACGTTAACGAAGATAGATTCTTCTGCCATTCAAGCTCGAATGGATAAAATTGTTTCGTTTCAATCTCCCTCCAATTAAACAAGCAGCGGACTTATTCATCTTTCCTAGTTTCCGAATACCGTTTGCACGATTGAATATCCCATGTAAAAGTATTTTATTGTTCAATAATTACTGATTTACTATAGCAATGTTTCATGTTTGTGAGACGGTGATATTTTGTTTATCTTTAATTTAATCAAACGTCCTCGTTTATAGAAATGCTAGTATTCAACTTAAATGAAAGAACAAAGAGAAAAGATAGCACCATCTGTCACCTTGGTGTTTTACTTTTATTATTCGTGCTTTCTTTCCCTGGGACTCTTAACACTCAAACCACAATCCGTTTCGCTGTAATCGGAGACTATGGATGGCAGGGTCAAGCCGATCTTGATGTTTCTAACCTTGTTAAAAGCTGGAATCCAGAATTCATTATAACCACAGGTGATAACAATTACGACTATGGTGAAGTCACAACTATCGATCCGAATATCGGTCAATATTATCATGATTTCATCTATC
>CAYGZC010000220.1:0-37487 GCA_964354225.1 uncultured Chlorobiaceae bacterium
TCTATCAATATCAGATTATGAAAATGTTGATTTTTCCAGGCGTGCGCTGTTTCTTTCAAACTCAATTTCATTTACACACGATAACTCACTCTGGGGACCAAGCGGTCCTCTTGATGGAAACAGATTTAATGTCACACTTGCTTACACATCAGATATACAATACTCCAACGCAAACTATTACTCTATTATATTAGATTATCGTCATTACTTCCGCATTGCGAGACGCTCGGCATACGCTGCACGTTTCTGGCTTTTTTACAACGACGGTCAGGAAGCGCGGCGCTTCTTCATGGGCGGAAGCTGGGACTTACGCGGATATCCACGATGGTCTATTCACGGGAAAAAATTATGGCTCACCAGTCACGAATTAAGGTATCCGTTCATAGATCAACTTTCATTAAAGTTTCCAGTTGTTGGAATTACGCTTGTTGGAATCCGGGGTGCACTTTTCTTTGATGTGGGCAATGCTTGGGATAACAATTATGAAGAGACCCTCGGTTCTGTGGGTACTGGAATAAGATTAAATTTGGCGAATGTAATCGTATTAAGATATGATATTGGGAAACGCATCGAAAATAATTTTAAGAAATTGCAATCCAGTCTTTTCCATCAATTTTTCTTTGGTTGGGATTTTTAATGATTCCGACAAGGTTAAAATTAACCATGCTGTTACTTTTGTTCGAACTATGCGGCTGTATGCATTCCCGGTTGCAGTTATCATTGCCACAGAGAATCGAGCACAATTGGATAATGTATGGCGGAGACGAGGGAAGAAAAAATTTATCACCGGACGTTTTGAAGCCACCGCTTGATTCTCTATGGGAATATGATGCAGAGGCAGGTTTTGGTCCTTCAGCCGCATCTGCAATTGGCGACATCCTGTTTATAGGAAACCTTCGCGGAGAAGTTCATGCGATAAATTTCAGCACGGGCAAGAATGTTGGCTTTTTTGATTTTGGTTCGGCAATCGTCGGCACACCGCTCGTTGACGGTGAGATGATGTATGTTGCTTTGGCAAACGATGGAGAAGGATTGATAGCGTATAATTTGGGGAAGGCATCAATTGCTTGGCGAAGTGCTATCGGCAACATTGAAAGCTCGCCGCTTCTCGTTAGGAATAGGATATACATTACTACACTCGAAGGGAAGTTGATCTGCATCGAGAAAGAAAAAGGAACTAATATTTGGACTTTTGAGATTTCCGGTGATAGGAAAATGCGTTCTATTCGCTCGTCCCCCGCAAGCGATGGCAAGGTGATTGTTTTTGGTTGCGACAACGGATCATTGTATGCAGTCGATGTTAATGATGGTCGGTTGCGCTGGAGCGCAAAGACCAGCGCAAGCGTTCTTGCCTCTCCATCCATTCAGGAAGGAAGAGTCTTCATCGGCTCAACCGACAGCACGTTTTATGCTTTTGATGTTGCAACAGGCAAGCAGTTATGGGCACAAGCGGTGTCAGGAAAAATTAATTCTTCACAAGCTGCAGATAAAAATCATGTTTATGTTGCAACGGTTAACGGAACGGTATATTGTTTAGCTGTGGATGATGGAAGTATAGTATGGAAAATAAATACAAATGGTGTGATAAATTCTGCACCACTTGTTTCCGGCAATACAGTTTACCTTGGCAGCCTGGATAAGACACTATATGCTCTTGATTCGGGATCAGGAGAAATCATCTGGAGATTTAAAACAGGTGGACGCATTAAAACGATGCCGGTGATTTCCCAAAAACATCTTTTTATTCTTGCAGAAGATCGATCAGTTGTGGCATTTCAAGAAAGAGTGAATAGATGAAAAAATTTAAATTCCATCTCATCATTCTTTTTAGCCTATTTGATCAATTAGTAGCAACAGCCCAGGTAAACGATTCAACCACGGCAATCAATGGTACACCAGCATTATATCAACGGACTGCGACCATTTCTCTTCGAAGTCAGCTTTCAGGTATCAAGGTATTTGTAGATACAATATTTTTTAGAGTTATACCAATCGAGAGCCAGCTAATTGCAGAGGGGCGCCATATTTTCAGATTCATTCATCCAGACAGTACCAACTGGCTATATCCAGCAATCACAGAAACGGTTGTGATTCATTCGTCTGAACATCTTGAGCGCACAGTCGAGTTTCCCCATCTCTATTATATAGCATCTAATCCATACGGTGCGACAGTACGATACCACAACACAATTATTGGAACAACTCCGCTTATTCTTTCAGCGATACCGGATAAAAATTTAATCACGATGTTAAAAGATGGATTTGAGGAAGTAATAACTGTATTACCAGCCGATGGCAATGAAGTAAATGTCGTACTGAAACCATTAAAGAATTTTCCTGAAAGTCGTTCTTCAATATTTCTTAGAAATGATCAGGAAAACAATTCTACTCCAATATATTTATCATCCGGGACAGCAATTGCAAGCGGTGTTGCGGCGGCATATTTAAAAATCATGGCGGATAGGTATTACCACGATTATCGGCAAACGGGGGATGGGGGCACTTTAAAACGGGTACGAAAACTCGATATTGCATCTGGCATTTCATTAGCAGTTTCAGAAATCAGCATATTTACGCTATGTTACTTATTCCTTTCTCGATAAGTAAAAAAAATAGCATAGAAAACTTGACTTTCAACGGCATCCACAGTATATTAGTTTCAAATTCGAATGATATTCGAGAATAAATCAGAATCAGTTAAGTAAAATGGAAACGAATATGGACATTCCAAACATATCTCAACCGCCCTTAAGTTCAGAACTTGGCGAGGCGATGGAATTTATCCGCAGTGTACCTGTATTTGCAGAAATTGAAGCCTCCGAACTTTCAAAAATTATTCGCGTTGGTGTGCGTAAAAAATATAAAAAGGGAAGTATCATCCTATTAGAAGAAGAGACTGGCGCCGCATTATTCGTGATCGTCTCTGGAAAAGTAAAAATAGTTCGGACTGATGAAGAAGGTCGGGAAGTCATTCTCTCTATTCTTGGCGAGAATGATTTCTTCGGGGAGATGTCGATTCTCGACGGTCTCTCACGCTCGGCAAGTGTTGTAGCGCTTACCAAAACAGAGTTATTCATGATACACCGCCGGGATTTTTTGAAACTTATGCAGGATGTCCCTTCCGTAGCAATCTCGCTCTTGAAAGAAATGACTATGCGTCTTCGAAAAGCTGATTCACAGATAAAAAGCTTGTCGCTGAAAGATGCAACTGGAAGAGTGGCAAATGTTATCCTACAGCTTGCCGATGATATTGGCACAATCCGCAAAGGCAGAGTGGAAATTGATGAGCTTCCACTTCAGCAGGATTTAGCGAACATGGCAGGCACTTCGCGTGAGACCATCTCCCGTGTTGTTCACGGTTTCATCAAGAAAGGATTGGTTGAGCTTCGAGGGAACAAACTTATCATCAGCGATTATGAGAAATTCAAAAGTTTATTTATTTAAATCATAAGAATAGAACTAACAGAAAAATAATAACCCGGGAGGGTTGTGTGGACGGAAAAGCAGATCTTCATATACATAGTACTTATTCTGATGGGGCACTGTCTCCATCGGAGTTGATCGATAGAGCTAAGAATGTTGGGTTAAGCGTTATAAGCTTAACTGATCATGACAGCGTTGGCGGTGTCGAGGAAGCAATAGCAATTGGCAACAAAAAAGGTGTTGAGGTTATTGTGGGTATCGAGCTAAGCGCGTGTTTTAACGGCTCGGAGATACACCTTCTTGGCTATTTTATGGATCATACAAACAAGGAGTTAATTGATTCACTTGCTGGTTTTCAGGAAGAACGGATGAAGCGCGCGATGCGCATTATTGGCAAATTAAATAAAATGAACATTCCTCTCGACATCGACTCGGTGCTTGAGCAGGTTAGGGGGGATTCTGTTGGCAGACCTCACATCGCTAACGCTTTGGTTAACGAGGGGCATGCCGACTCGTATCATCAAGCATTTACAAAGTATATTGGTAACGGCCGCCCTGCATACGAACAAAAATGGAATTTTTCTCCCGAGGATACGATCCAATTGATCAATAAAGCCGGCGGTCTTTCGTTTCTCGCGCACCCGGGGCGTTCTGTTGGAGAAGATTTATTACTCAGACTTATTAAAGCAGGGCTTGATGGAATCGAGGTTATTCACCCTCACCATTCTCCTGAACTTGTTCAATACTATCATGGAATTGTAGGCGAATATTTTTTACTTGAGAGTGGCGGCTCAGATTTTCATGGTGGACAAAAAGGTGATGATGGTACATTTGGACAATTTGGAATTCTCACTTCGGCAGTTGAAATCATGCGTCGAAGATTACTTTCTAACTAATAACTAATTTTCTTTAATTCTAAAGATATAAACCTCATATGACAAACATTATTGAAGGAAACCTCTCGGCAGCATCGTATAAATTTGGTATAATTGTTAGCCGGTTCAACGAATTCATCACAAAGCGTTTGCTCGATTCTGCTCTTGATTGCCTGAATAGGCACGGGGCACCAGAGAAAGCAATCGATGTTGTGTATTGCCCGGGTGCATTTGAGATTCCTCAGGTTGCACAAAAGCTTGCCCTATCGGGAAATTACAACGCAGTTATTTGTCTCGGTTGTGTTATCCATGGTGATACTCCACATTTTGAGTACATCGCGAATACCGTAAGTGTTGGAATCAACCGAGTTGCTCTCGAAACGAAAATTCCGATAATCTTTGGCGTTCTCACAACCGACTCACTTGAACAAGCAATCGAAAGGGCGGGAACAAAGACGGGTAATAGGGGCTGGGATGCAGCGATGACCGCAATTGAGCTGGCAGACCTCCAGAAGAAAATTTCCAATAAAAAGAAATAACACACCGATTGTAAGGTTATATATAGTGCGGACGTGCTGTTTGGTTGTGTTGTTGGGTGTAGCAGTATCTATCTCCATTGGAGGGATAGGTCAATGGAAAACATACACCCCAAAAAGGGAGGTCCGGGCTGTCGCAGTAGATTACAACGACTCGACTTTACTCTGGGTCGCTACAAGCGGAGGAATGTTTTCATTCCGGCTTACCGATCATTCGTTTAGGGAATATACAACTTCAGAAGAATTGAGAACGATTGATTTAACTGCTATAACCGTTGATAATCGCGGTGCGGTGTGGATTGGCGCATCGAATGGATTTCTGCATAGATATTTTCCCCCAACCGATGAATGGCAGTACATCTCACAAATTGCAGAGGATAAATCTCACGGTTCCAGCAAGCGTATTAATGAACTCCACATCGTAAACGATATTCTTTACATTCTATCTGATATCGGGGTTAGCTTATTCTCGATTTCTAAAATGATGTTCGGAGATAATTATCTTCATTCGATGGTAACTAAGTCAAAATCTATCGAGATATTTGATCGCAGAATCTGGGTAGCCACGGAAAACGGAATCGCCAACACACCCGATACAAATTTGAATCCCTCTGCACCTAATTTATGGCAGAAGCACACAACCGCTCAAGGATTACCATCGAATATGGTATCTAAGCTTGGTATATTCAATGATCAGTTGCTAGCGGCAACCACAAACGGGATGGCTTATTTCAATGGAACTTCCTGGAGCACTTTTATCGAAACAATGGGGAAAAATATTCTCGGTTTTAAGTCACTGAATGTTTTTGGTCAAGTTAATCAATCTTTGATTTACATTACTCCAAACGAATTGTGGGTATTATCAAATGGATCAAGTGCTGTACCTTGTACTCAATTCAGTTACGTCCTAAGTACGATACTTTCTCCTACCATTATTGGAACGGAGACGGCTGGTTTATTGATATTACGAGACAGCACATGGTCATCGGTTTTTCCAGCAGGTCCACCATCAACAAGATTTATAGGTATTGCCGTTGATCAAAAAGGTGTTGTCTGGTCAGGGACAGGTAAAAGTAATGGTTCTGGATTTATGAGTTTTGATGGTAAGAAATGGCGTCTTTATGATAAGCAGCAATATCCGGAATTTAGGTATAATGATTTCTACAAAATCAATCTCGGTTTGAATAATTCAAAATGGATTATAGGGTGGGGTCCAGGAATAGTTTTGGTAGATGATACAGGGAAAGTAGTGCAAACATTCAATACAAAAAATGGAATTCCCTGGTGTATTCCAAATGATCGTGAATACGCAGTAGTTACCGGAGCTGCAGTAGATCAGAATGGTATAACCTGGATAACGAGCCGCACTCCACCTGGGGATACAATTCTCATGAAATACAAACAAGACGAAACGTTTGATTACTTAGGGGGATATATTTTCTCGAACAATAACATGCAAAATCCACTGAACTTTTTTACCGATGTTGTAATCGATAATTATGGTACAAAGTGGTTTGGAAATTTCACACGATTTGAACCGAAGCCAACCATCGGTTTCTTTTATTATAATGAACATTATGCTCTACCGAATACGGTCGGCGGATGGGGAAAATTAACGTTGTCTCCCGATAATGTACGGTGCTTAGCTGTTGATAAAGAGGGCAGCTTATGGACTGGTTCGGATAAAGGCATTACAATTATTTTTAACACCTCAAATCCGCAAGCCAGCGTTGCGATATACCATCCACTTCAGGATCAAGTTATTCAGTCAATTGTAGTTGATGCTGTTAATAACAAATGGGTTGCTACGCAGCAGGGTGGTGTATTCGTGTTATCTCCCGATGGGACTTCAATAGTCGAGAGGTATACGGTAGAGAATACCGGTGGGAAGCTGCTTGACGATGATATTAATTCTATTGCAATAGATGGGAATGCGGGAACCGTTTATTTTGGAACAGAGAAAGGTCTTTCATCTCTAACAACTACTACTGTAGTCAATCCCAAACAATCATTCGAAGAAATTACATTTTTTCCGAATCCCCTTTACTTACCTTCGTCTGGAGTTGGCAGCAAATGCCACGATCAAGTATTGATTGGCGGATTAGTCAGAAGTTCATCAATTAAAATTCTAACAGTCGGCGGTTCCCTCGTCAGAGAAATTCAAACCGAGGGAAGCGGCGAGGAATGTTGGGATGGTAAGGACGAGAAAGGGAATTATGTAGCCAGCGGAATATATATTGTGATTGCATTTTCAGAGGATGGCGAACAGGTAAGCAAGGGGAAAATTGCGATAATACGAAAATGAAGTGTGAATTTAATTCTAACCCAAATTGTTCAAATCAGGGACTATCACCGATGGCTGAACTTGGCACCAATAATGAAAATCTTTTCACGCGAAGGATACGCGCAGGCAAGCGAACTTATTTCTTTGACGTTAAGGCAACTAAATCTGCTAAAGATTATTTCATCGTTATCACTGAAAGTCGCCGATTGAGCGACGATAAATTTGAAAAGCATAAACTCTTTCTGTACAAGGAAGATTTTAGAGAATTTTTAAAAACATTGACTGAAACAATCAATTTCGTTGGTCGAAATATTCACAGCAAAGAAGGGAAACCCATCGAGGTATAACGCTCCCTGAAATTACTAACCGAAGACACTCTTCTGTTATCTTTAATGTCCTTCTTTTTCTATAGAAGAAATCGAGATATACACATTCCAAATTGAATGTTAGCACGCCCATAAAACAACCGACAGGTCAAAATGAGCATGGGATCAACCCCACATCTTGACTATCGGTCGATTATTTTCTATATTATTGATGTTTTTGCAGAATCAAGGTGTATTTTCTAAGTAAGGAAGCAGGTGGAGAAGTTATGAAACGAGTAAAAAACGTAAATGATAAAGTTAAAATTCGGATTTCAGGACTCTCTAACGGACTTCACGAGTACCATTTCTCTGCTGAACCAACCGTTATTGGACTGGAAAATAATTTCCAGCAACCGGTGGAAATTGATGCTCAGCTCGATAAAGCTACGCATCAGATATATTTAAAAGCTGACGTACAAACATCTGGAAATTTTCAATGTGATAGATGCCTTGATGATTTTGCGCAAGAGTTATCAGCATCATATCGGGTGTTTTATATGTACAATAATAACGAGGGTGCAAAATTTCCCCCGGAAGAAATACAGTTCATCACCCCAGATACTGTTGATATTGACTTAACGGATGATGTTTGCCAGATGGTTCTGCTTTCGGTACCATTAAAACTATTATGCACCGAGGAGTGCAAAGGTCTCTGTCCACATTGTGGTTCAAACTGGAATCATAATTTGTGCGATTGCAAAGAAGAAATTGGTGATCCACGCTTGCAGGGTCTTCAAGATTTATTACATAATTGAATATAAAAAGGAAAAATTCAAATGCCTAATCCCAAACGACGACAATCAAAATCACGTGGGGCAAAACGCCGAACACATTACAAGGCAACAAAACCCTCCATTGCTGAATGTCCAAATTGCCACGAGCAGAAACTACTTCACCGAGCGTGCCCAAATTGCGGTTATTATAATGGTCGATCAATTATTATCCCGAAAGAGTGATAAAACACCCACACAATTCTCTCTTGCCAAACTATATTGAGACGAAATGGATAGACCAGTAAACAGTTATTATTTTTAGGGTTTATTCTAAATTTCTTTGGAAGCCAAATCAACAAACATACGGATTGCAGTTGATGCGATGGGGGGTGATTATGCCCCACGTAATGTTATCGAAGGTACACTCCAGGCATTGCGTGAAACCCAAAATCGCTTTGAAGTAATTCTTGTTGGGCCCGAGCTAATGTTGAGAAAAGAATTACAGCAAGTCCAGCAGGAAAAGCTCCATTATCAGATTACCGATGCATCACAGGTGATTGACATGCACGATTCAGCAACAGCTGGAGTGAAGCAAAAGCGTGATTCCTCTATTAGTGTTGGTATAACACTTCAAAAAAGTGGTAAAGCAGATGCATTTGTTAGCGCTGGTCACTCGGGTGCAGTGATGTCGACGGCAACTTTAATCTTAGGTCGCATTGAAGGCATCAGCCGTCCAACAATTGGCACGTTTTTCCCTACTGAACGTGGTGCTTGTTTATTGCTCGATGCAGGCGCAAACGTAGATTGCAAATCCCAACATCTATATGAATTTGCCCTGATGGGAAGTATTTATACAAGCGAAATGTTTCAGATTCAAAATCCCACGGTGGGATTATTGAATATTGGGGAGGAAGAATCGAAAGGTAATGATACTGCGAAAGAAACATTTAAACTTTTTAAAAAAAGCAAACTGAATTTTATAGGTAACGTAGAAGGGCGGGATATATTAACCGGGAAAGCAGATGTTGTTATTTGTGACGGATTCATTGGGAACATTATTTTAAAGTTTGGTGAGAGTGTTCCATCTTTTTTTAAAAGCCGTATAAAGGAAGTTATTGAGAAAAATTTATTCATGAAAATTCTTGGTGTGTTTATGCGAAAAACCATGCGAGCGGCATTCAAAAGCATGGATTACGAAGAATATGGTGGTGTGCCCGTGTTGGGTGTTAGTGGTATTGCAATTATCGGTCACGGGAAATCGACACCGAAGGCAATAAAGAATATGATTCTTCGGGCTGAGGAAATGGTCCGGAAAAATATCAATCTCAGGATACAAGAAGCATTGGTAAAAGTATAATGAAAAATGAAAATCAAAAACGCCAACGGGCTGCAATTACAGCAGTTGGCCATTGGGTGCCCGAGAAGATTCTCTCAAATGCTGATTTTGTAAAAATGGTAGATACAACCGATGAATGGATCAGAGCAAGGACTGGCATCGTCGAAAGACGAATTCTTGAAAATGGCGCAACTTCTGAATTGGGTGCTAAAGCTGCCGAGGCGGTTTTAAGGAATCGCGGGATTGGTCCTGAGGAAATCGATGTCATCATCGTTGCCACAGTCACACCAGACATGTTATTCCCACCGACCGCTTGCATCATTCAAGAAAAAATTGGTGCGAAGAAAGCGTGGGGATTTGATCTTTCCGCTGCGTGTTCTGGATTCGTTTTTGCTTTAGTGGTTGGAACACAGCTTATCGAAGCAGGCACATTCAAGAAAGTTCTGGTGATCGGAGCAGATAAGATGAGCTCTATAACCGATTATACAGACAGAAACACGTGTGTTCTTTTTGGTGATGCGGGTGCTGCAGTTCTCTTGGAGCCGAGCGATGACCCAAACATAGGGATACTCGATTTCCAACTCTACTGCGATGGCTCAGGCGAAAAATATCTTCACATGAAAGGTGGCGGAAGTCTGAACCCCCCAACGCATGAAACTGTTGACAAAAAGTGGCATTATATTTATCAGGATGGTAAAGCAGTTTTCAAAGTTGCTGTTATAGGTATGGCTGATGTCTCGGCTGAGATCATGCAGCGTAATAATCTCACTGGCAATGATGTTGATTATTTAGTTCCTCATCAGGCGAACCTGCGAATCATCGATGCTTGCAGAGATCGCATGGGACTCGATCCCTCCAAGGTGATGATCAATATCGATAGATATGGTAATACAACGGCTGCTACGATTCCGCTTTGTCTTTCAGAATGGTGGCAGACAGGAAAGTTGAAACGTGGCAATACGATCGTACTTTCGAGTTTTGGTGCTGGTTATACATGGGGCGCCATCTTAGTAAAATGGTCTATTGATAGTCCTAAAAAATATTTATAGAATGTCGAAGGTTGCCTATATATTCCCGGGTCAAGGTTCCCAATATGTTGGAATGGGAAAGGATTTGTTTGAGCAGAACACTGTAGCTCGCGACCTTTATGAAAAGGCGGATTCAATATTAGGTTTCGAATTATCGAAGATTTGTTTCAACGGACCAGAAGAAATACTTAGGCGAACAGAGAATACACAGCCCGCAATATTTTTGCACAGCATCGCTCTTATGAACCTCGTAAGTCGAAATAGTGTATCGATGGTTGCCGGACATTCTCTTGGTGAATATTCAGCGCTCGTTGTTGCCGGGGCAATAAGATTTGAAGATGGATTGCGATTAGTGCGTTTACGTGGTGAGTTGATGCAGGAAGCGGGTGAGCGGGAGAAAGGCACGATGGCGGCAGTTGTTGGCATTGAGCCTAAAGTTGTTGAAGTTGTTTGCAGTGAGGCAAGCAATGTTGGAGTAGTTCAATGTGCTAATTTCAATTCACCCGGTCAAATTGTAATAAGCGGCTCGGTTGATGGAGTTCGGAAAGCGATGGAAATTGCCAAAACCAAAGGTGCAAAGTTAGTAAAAGAATTAATCGTCAGCGGTGCATTCCATTCGCCGTTAATGCGAAGCGCTTCCGAGGGCTTAAAATCGGCACTCGCGAAAACCGTTATAGAAAGCTCTCCAGTACCATTTTATCCGAATGTTACAGGACAATGTGTGCAAAATGCCGAAGAAATTCGTACATTGCTGAACAAACAATTAACAAGCCCGGTGCGCTGGGAAGAATCAATCCAGCAAATGATTGCCGATGGGGCAGCCACATTTATCGAAATAGGTCCGGGCAAAGTACTTCAAGGTTTGATTAAGCGCATCAATAGCAATGTTGATGTGAAAGGTATTGATAAATATGAAGATGTTATTAAATTAGCCAAGGCATGATGCTCATGGGAACTCTTGACAATAAAGTTGCAGTTGTAACTGGCAGCGCACAGGGCATCGGTAAATCGATTGCACTCAAACTTGCTGGTGCGGGAGCGAGTATCGTGGTAACCGATATGAACCCTGAAGGAATAAATCAAACAGCAAAAGAAATTGAAATGCTTGGACGCAAAGCTCTGGCTGTTAAATGTAATGTAGCCGATGCTAACGATGTGGATGACCTGACTAAAAAGATTCAAGATACATTTCCAACAGTCGACATCCTTGTTAATAATGCTGGAATTACGCGGGATAATCTTTTGATGAGAATGGACGAAAAAGACTGGGACCTGGTTTTATCTGTCAACTTAAAAGGACCTTTTCTGGTAACGAAAGCACTCAGCCAGATGATGATGCGCCAAAGGTATGGTCGTATTATAAACGTAGCATCAGTGGTTGGTCTCATGGGTAATGCAGGTCAGGCAAATTATTCGGCTTCCAAAGGCGGACTGGTTGCTTTTACAAAATCTGTTGCAAAAGAACTTGCATCTCGCAATATTACATGTAATGCGGTAGCACCGGGATTTATTGAAACACCTATGACCGCGAAGCTGCAGGATAAAGTAAAAGAAAATTACATCAAAGCCATTCCTCTCAACCGATTTGGCAGTGCGGACGATGTTGCTAATGCAACTTTGTTTTTAGCTTCAGATGAAGCAAGCTATATTACCGGACAGGTAATCGGTATTGATGGCGGTATGTTTATGAGATAAATGAAAAAAGCTTATTAAGAGTAAATAATAAAAATAAAATCAATAATATAAGGAGAAAACCTTATGGCAGATATAGAAGCAAAAGTAAAAGAGATCGTTATGAACAAATTAGGCGTGGAAGCATCACAAGTTACCCCAACCGCTTCCTTTACAAATGATCTTGGGGCAGATTCTCTTGATACTGTTGAGTTGGTGATGGAATTTGAAAAAGCATTCAATCTCCAGATTCCAGATGAGGATGCTGAGAAAATTTCTACGGTCGGTGATGCCATAAATTACCTTACGAGCAAGGCAAAATAGCATCATTAAATCAAATCACCAAAATAATATCACGAACGTAATATCTTTGTGATAAAGATTTATGTGGAGAATAAATGAATACTAATCATGCTAATCGGCATCGTGTCGTTGTGACGGGAATGGGGGTTGTTACTCCCATTGGCTTGAATGTTGAAGAGAGCTGGAGGAACTCTCTTGCCGGTAAAAGTGGTGTTGGCAGCATCACCTATTTTGATCCGGGCAAATACGACACAAAAATCGCAGCGGAGCTGAAAGGATTTAATCCACTGAACTTCTTAGAGAAAAAAGAAGTCAACCGAATGGATCCATTCACACAATATGGTATGGCATCGGCAGGGATGGCATTAACTAATTCCGGACTTGACCTAGAGAAAGAAAACCGAGATCGTATTGGTGTTATCTTTGGATCCGGAATTGGCGGGATGCTGACATGGCATCAGCAGATGCAAACATACTATGAAAATGGTCCCAGCCGAATCAGTCCTTTCTTCGTGCCGATGATGATTGCCGATATAGCTGCGGGACATATCTCTATGCGATATAAGCTGAAGGGTCCAAATTATGCCACAACTTCTGCCTGTGCAACTTCATCGCATGCTATCGCCGATGCATTTATGATTATCCAGCGAGGTGATGCGGATGTAATGTTTACAGGCGGCTCGGAAGCTGCCATTACACCTATGGGTATCGGTGGTTTTAATGCTATGAAGGCGCTATCGACACGTAATGATGAGCCGGAAAAAGCAAGCCGACCATTCGATGCAAAGCGTGATGGTTTTGTGATGGGTGAAGGCGGTGGTGTGATAATTTTAGAGGAACTGCAGCATGCACTGAATCGTGGAGCAAAAATTTATGCAGAGTTGGGCGGCATCGGGCTTACTGCCGATGCTCACCATATCACTGCACCCGCACCGGGTGGAGAAGGAGCCGTTCGTTCGATGCGATTGTGTTTGAAAGATGCTAACCTGAATCCATCTGATATTGATTACATAAACGCACATGGAACTTCGACACTATTCAATGATAAAACTGAAACACAGGCAATTAAAACTGTATTTGGTGAGCATGTATATAAACTTCACATAAGCTCAACAAAATCGATGACTGGACACCTGCTCGGTGCTGCCGGAGCTATAGAAGCGATTATTACAGTTCTTGCAATCAATAACGGAGTAATGCCGCCGACCATCAATTACGAATTTCCGGATCCGGAGTGCGATCTTAACTATATTCCTAACAAACCGATTCAGAAGGATGTGAAAGCGGCTATCAGCAACACGTTCGGATTTGGTGGTCACAACGCATCATTGTTGTTTAAGAAATATTAAGCGACTTGATGTTTGATATTTATGATAAATTTACGTTATTTTCTTACAAAGCTCAGCCAATTATTTGGCAGTCGACAAGAAAAACATTCTGCAAAAATTGATTTTGGCAAACTCGAAAGAGTTCTACATTATACCATTCACAACAGGCAGTTATTCCGCGAGGCATTATCCCACCGTTCCTATCTTCAGATCGTTAATGATGTAACCGCGATATCGAACGAGCGGTTAGAGTTTCTCGGCGATTCGGTGTTGAACCTGGTTGTCGGGGAGTATCTTTTCCATCAGAATCCCGGAGCAGAAGAAGGTGAATTAACAAAGGTTCGCGCTCGTTTTGTTAATCGCAAGGCGCTGAGTATTTATGCACGCGAACTTCGACTATCGGATTTTATGCTCATGAATCCGCACATCGCACAAATTTCCAATAGAGGAATGGAAACCATCCTTTCTGATGCGTTCGAGGCGATTATCGGAGCCATATATTTAGACGGCGGATATCAACAAGCCAAACTGTTTATTGATTTGTGTTTGAGCGCTGCAACCAGACAGGGAATTCTAATATTGGAAGATGAAAATTTTAAAAGTCAATTGCTCGAGCAATCGCAGGCAGATGTACGTGGGATACCGCGTTATGTCACGGTTCAGGAAATAGGACCTGATCACGACCGCACCTTCACCGTTGAGGTTTTTATTGGGAAAAAACCATACGGTGTTGGAATTGGTAAGAATAAAAAAGATGCCGAGCAAGCGGCAGCCGAGCAGGCACTGCAAAACTTCAACCATGACGAAGAAATAACATGAAAACACTCACTGGCACAGAGATAAAAATAATTCTCCAGGAAGCTAAAACGATTGCAATTGTTGGTGCATCAGATAAACCCGACAGAGACAGTTTCAAGGTCATGCAATTTCTTATACAGTGTGGGTACAATGTTATCCCTGTTAATCCTGCCTATAAGGAAATTATTGGCAAGAAATGTTACCCAAACTTGAGTGAAATTCCCGAGCGCATCGATATTGTAGATATATTCCGAAGATCGGAGGATGTGGAACCTATTGTTTCAGATGCGATTACGATCAAAGCAAAGACAATCTGGATGCAGCTGGGCGTAGTGAATGAAGAAGCGGGACAAATGGCTGTTGATGCCGGTATAAATGTTGTGATGGATCGCTGTATCAAGATTGAATATACATCTCTCATCGCTCATCGATCCTGAATGAAAATAATCATTCTCTGTTTTGTTCTTCTCCTATTAGATATCACTCCACTTCTCGGCCAAGAATCACAAGCGCAGCGTGATTCGTCGTTAATTTCTTCCGATACACTCCTAGTTATCGATAACATCATTGTTGTTGGAAATTCGAACACAAAAGATTTTGTCATTGTACGCGAGATGTCGCTGCAACCGAATTCTCAGATTACACAGGAGTTACTTCATTACGATCAGGAGCGCATCTACAGTCTTGGTCTCTTCAATCGGGTTAAGCTTCATCTTGTACCAACATCTTCTGGTAAAGCCAATATCATCGTGGAAGTTAGCGAGCGATGGTATATTTTTCCATTCCCGGTGTTCGGTATAAAGGATAGAGATTGGGAAAAATTCTATTATGGTGCAGGAATTTTACATTCGAATTTCCGTGGACGAAATGAAAAACTTTTCGCAACCGTCATTCTTGGCTATGATCCTTCTGTTGTACTTTCTTATCGCAATCCGTTCATCAGTGATGATGGATCTAATATGCTTGATGCAAGGTTTTCGTATAACAAAATCCGCAACAAGAGTGTTGCTGCGAGCGAAGGTGGAAATAATTTTGATGAACAGCATTTTTCATTTCTACTTAGTATTGGAAAACGAATCGGCATCAAACATACTTTCTGGCTAAGCGCTGGCTATGAGTTAGTTAATATTTCTGAATATCAGCCGGGTAGAACGATTTCAAAAGATGGTAAGGATAAATTTCCTATTGTCGGTTTCAGCTACTTGTACGATACACGTGACCTGTACGAGTATCCGTCGTACGGAACACTCATTAAATTTTCAATAACGAAATATGGTTTCCCCGCCGATAAAGTTGACATCATTCGTTATGGCGGAGACCTGCGACGTTACATCCCATTGTTTTCAAAGTTCGTTCTAACAGGAAGAGCATTTACAGATATTGCTGCGGCTGGTCCCACACCAAGCTACAACAGGATTTACTTTGGATATGGAGAACGGATTCGAGGACACTTTCGCAAGGTAATGGAAGGAGAAAATATTTTTGGTGTGTCCACCGAGCTGCATTATCCTCTCCTGTCACCCATGTACATAAATCTCGATTTTCTGCCGCCGGAGTTCAGTGTGTTAAAATTCGGTGCTGTTGCCGCTGCCTTCGGCGATGCGGGAACCGTCTGGTTCCGTCGCGAGCCGTTTGCTGTAAATTCATTTGTAAAAGGATATGGTTTCGGTATCCATTTCCTTCTGCCTTATAGCTGGGTGCTTCGGACCGATTTTGCCTGGAATGAATACCGCCGCAGTGAATTCATTCTCGACCTCGGCTCCTCATTTTGACCTTTCTAAGATTTTTTGCATTTTTCTTTGTACCTTTTACATTTATTTATGGATTACTTCTACTGCCCCCCTGAAAATATCTCGGGGAATTCTATCACCATAGATGGTGATGAATACTCTCACCTCACGCACGTTATGCGGAAGAAAACCGGCGATGAGATCCGTGTTGTCGACGGGAAAGGAACAGCGTATGATGTGCGGCTGAAAGAAATTAAAAAGAAAACAGCAGCGGGGGTTATCCTCGAATCATATAAGAACCACAACGAATCAGATATTACCGTAACGCTTGGAGTTGGAATTCTTAAAAATCCATCCAAGTTTGATTTCCTTGTTGAGAAAGTATCGGAGCTTGGTGTGAAGGAAATCGTTCCGATTCACACCGAGCGCACTATTCCATCACATGCAAAAGTGGATCGCTGGCAGAAGCTGGCTCTTGCTGCAATGAAACAATCATGCCGCTCGTATTTGCCGCGGGTAAGGGAAATGGTCTCGCTCTATGATTTTCTAAGCGAGAAGTGTATATATGATATTAAATTGATTGCGCATGAGCAGGAGGGAGACGCATCTCCGATTCAAAAGATTTCTACCAATGAAACACGCTCGGTTGTCGTTATTATTGGACCTGAGGGCGGCTTCAGTGATGATGAAATTGATAGATGCCTCGCGGCAGGTTACAAACAAATCTATTTTGGCGACCGGCGATTAAGAACGGAGACAGCGGCTATTGTTGCAGCAGCGATGTTCATCGTCCCTTCTGTTTAATTAGTAACATGTATAAAAAAATGGCAGGTTTAACACAAAACCTGCCTGTATTAAAAATCCTATGTTAAAAAACACCCTACATCATACAACTCAAGCTCAGGAAATGAAAAGGTTGAATTTTTAGTCGAATACTTTCTCAAGCGCCTGATACTTGGTGTGCATATCATTGATTGCATCTTTCACGGTTTTTTCGTCGTCAATCTCTTTTACTACTTTCACCAGATATTGCAGCGCTTTTTCAAGCTGGCGGCGCTTTGCGTTATAAGGTTTCACCCTGTTTCTTAATCGCTCTGGAAGCGTCACTTCTTTTAGAGAATCCATTTTCACCTGCAGCTCCAACACGGATGCCTTGATTTTTTCCTTATTATACTCAGGCATGTAATAATGGTAGAGTGGATACAGTACTTTATGAAACTCATCGATTTCTTTTAATACCGGTCGAAGAATACGCACCATGGATTCGTAC
Organism: uncultured Chlorobiaceae bacterium; assembly: GCA_964354225.1. Classification (GTDB taxonomy): domain Bacteria; phylum Bacteroidota; class Ignavibacteria; order UBA10030; family SZUA-254; genus CAYGZC01. The sequence continues at coordinate 17,661 of CAYGZC010000220.1, forward strand.
TGCGCATGGAGTTTCTCGGCGGCATCAAGACTTTTCTGTGTATCGTTCGCTGCTGCTGCTTTCTTATAATCGACAACAATTGTATCTAGCAATTTCACTTTCTCATCCCATTTTGATTTTTTATCCCGGAGTATCCCCGGCAGCTCAACCTTCTGAAGTTTCACGATATGGCTGTCGATGGCAGGGATCAATTCTTTCATCAAAGCAATATTTTTATTGGGCCATGCATCGTGCCAAAGCTTGAAGATTACTTCGTGAAATGCTTTTAGCTCAGGAACTTCGGCTTTAGTCTCTTTCTGTGTTTGCGCAAATAGAAACAAAGGAGAAATCAACAGCAGAAGAAGCGGCATTAAGATAAAAAGTTTTTTCATACAAATATTCCTCTATTAATAGTGATCAAATAAGAATTTGTTTTCTGTTAGAATTGTGGAAAGAACATTACTTATAATTGATTGATAAACAAGGAAATCAATAAAATATTGGCATATGATAGAATAAATATACGAGTATGATTGTCAACTTCCAATTTTCTTCCATCTACTTGATATAATAAGATGTAAGTCGTCCGATGTCCATTATTAACCCCCACTACCCACCAACCCACCCTATATTTCAAATAATCTTATTATATTTATCATTGATGAAGGTGATTTGCCAAACAACAATCTTGATCGTCGGACTTCTATCCGTACAATGTGCTTTTTCATTTCAGGAAGAATTTCTCCATCGAAAAGGAAAACTTTCAAGTACAAAAATTCATCTGATTGATTCGACATTTTCGACTACCACTTACGATGTGCAGATTACAAGCGATAAGAAAGATACGATACTCGGAAGAATACGTAAACCGATTGCTCAAGGGGAAAATTATCCTCTTGCGTTTCTTGTTGTGGGTGTAGAGACAGGCAGGGAAGTGGTGAATATGATTTCAGGATTTGATAGTGTTATCGTTTTTGGGATGGATTATCCTTTCAAAGGAGAGATGGATTTCTCGGGTTGGAATAGTATCGCAACAGCGCTTGCACTCCGGGAAGCGGGCTTTAAAACAATTCCTCAATTGCTGCTGTGCCTTGATTGGCTTTGTACGCTTCCAGGGGTTGATACGTCGAATATTACAATTGCCGCAGTAAGTTTTGGCGTGTTCACGGCAGTGCCTGCTGCCGCGCTTGATAAACGTGTAGACCGTCTCGTTGTTATTCAAGGAGGCGGCGATCTCTACTCTTTTTTTTCGGCAAATGCCGAGCGGCTTAAATTTCCGATACCGCCATTTCTTGCAGGATGGTTAGGGATGTTAATGTTGGCTCCGTTCGAGCCAAACGATTATATAGAAAAATTCTCTCCTCGTCCTTTTTTGCTTGTCAGTGGTGAATCGGATGTCCTATTTCCAATCTCTTCAGTTCAATCGCTCTTCGATCACGCAAAAGAACCGAAGGAATGGATTAAACACAAGAGTAGCCACTTAGCCCCGGACGAGCGTAAGCTGATTTTAGAATTAACGGATATAGTTGGGAAGAAGTTGTACGGTAAGCGATAGACAGGAAATATAAATTTGATCTTATTGTTTCAGGAATTATTTACAACAGCAGTTAACGTTCGGCGGCAACACACGGCACTTTTGTGAACTATAAATAAACAAATTCATTGTGAAACAAAAGTGTGAAGCGAGTTTTTTTATCCATCGAGTTTTCCAGCGTCGGGTTGTAGCTTGTTAGCCGCGGCTGTCCGCAGTCGTCACGAAATCTAATCCTATCTCATCCCGAAAAAGAGAAACGAGGTATTTTAAATTGGATCCCTTTACAAAAGATGATTCATCCCAACTTTGCTGAATCGCAAAGACTTTTGCAAAACTCGGCAGCCAGAAGTCTTCTTTTGTACCATCGAATTGTGAAACTTTGAGTATAAAGGAACCGCTCAACCCTGGTGCAGGCGGAAGTTTTAACCTCCGCACTGATTGGTTTTCAACAACGTGCTTGACTGTCGGGTATTCACAGTAAAAGTAATCAACCTCTTGTCGAATAGTTTTGTGCGGTAGAGTCATAAAGCTCATGAGGACATGATAGACATTACCTTCTTCATCACGCTGAGCAATATCGCTTGGCAAACCACAAAGAATGACATTCGTGTTACTAAAATCGAAACTGCTGAAATCATCGATCAACTGGAAATCGGATGGTGTGAATACACCTCTTGCAGTATAAGTGCCCTTAATTTCGATTATAGCAATATCGATGTTTAAATCAGTTTGTGCAATAAGACAGAGCTGTGATTTCGGAATTCGATGATTATCTCGCAATATTATGTAGCTAAACGGTAACTTGAAAAAATCAGTTGCAACGTGGCGACAAGTGACAATAAATGACCTGTTTCCTATCCTTATTAGATTGCCGGTTCCATTGCCGAATACCACGATGCGGTCTTTCAGATACTCAGTAAGACTTGTATGTACAAATTTGTTTACTTCTTCCATTTTAAAAGAATCGAGCCTTGATGTTTACATTTCAAGAGCTGTTATAGTTCTTTACTTTTGAGGTTATACTAGCTATTAAGAGCTGTTAATTTATTTTCTTCTTCAGCCTTTTTATGCCCAATTTCTATCAACCGGTCGAGCAACATTAGTGGGAAATTGATAACATAATATGCTGGAAACATGACCCACCAAGGCAGGAACGCGAAGCCTGCAAATGTAACAAATTGGACGAAAGCGATGACGAGCCACAGTTTGAAGTCTATCTTGGGCATTTGGATCTTCTGACCTCTGGTAAGCCAGAAAAAAAGACTTATTGCGGTTGGTGCTATTATCCACCAAGGAATAGATTTCAGGAATTGATTCAGTTTTGATGAACCCTCAGAAGTAAATGAACCATACCCGATGAAATAGATGATGGCAGTAGGAATACCTACCAACAGTAACGTGAAGAAGCCAAGTAAAAAGGCAGTTCGGAATGCGCCTTTGAATTCGTACCAAGCTTCACTGAGTGTAACTCTGGATATGTAGTGCCAAGCAGCTTGATCAGTCATAATAATTCCTTTCGGGAAATCGCGGTGCACTGCAAACAGATTTATGAAATATTTCCAAACGAACAATTAAAATACGCCAAATTAGCAATGATAACGGGTGTATACGATGATTACTTAGTTACCATTTTTACAAAAGAATACTATCAGGTTAATAATCGTTGTTAACATCATAATGAAAGTCATTCCTGTGATCCACTTTGTATAACTTACAATGGCTTTTGTTTGTTTTTCCTGTTCACGACGGTATATTTCATTGAGGTAAAACTCTGGTGTTCCCACTGCATGTATTATCAATGAATCATACTGGTTTACGATGTCTTCGATCTTTAATGCTCTTAATTCTTTAAGTGTGTACGCCATAATAATTTTTAAATTTAGTTACATAAAAATTTTAATTTTCAGAATGTAGCAATCTCTTAAATTGCTTTCTTTCAAGTCGGTAGGTGTACCACTCTTTTAAATGTCTTGCCCCAAGTCTCTTGTAGAATCGGATGGCATTTTTATTCCAATCTAACACAACCCACTCCATTCTGCCGCATCCACGGCGATGTGCTTTTTCTACACACTTTTGAAATAACTTCAGACCAATCTTTTTAGATCGGTATTCAGGCAAGACAAAAATATCTTCAAGGTAAAGTGTCGGCAGCGCAAGAAAGGATGAGTATGTTTTAATAATGATCGCATAACCAACTGCCTTCTTTCCAACAAATGCAAGAAAGGCATCGAAGCGTTTCTTCCGACTGAAACCATCACGCAGAAGCCGTTTACAAGCTTGTTTTGTTGGACGTTTTAATTTCTCAAAATTCGCGAGTGAATTGATCAGTGATAGAAAAACTTTGCCGTCACTTTTTTTTACAGGCCGAATGATCAATTTTTGATTTTGATTATTTTTTTGATGCTCCCGAGTTTTCAAGTTGCTCCAGAACGCTACTAAGTCCTTTTGAAACGAGCGTATCAAGTAGTGTACCGGTGAGTTTGATAGTGGGTTCATCAAGGTGCTTCATACTCTCTACCGATTTTTTCAACTCTGGGTTAACCGTTTCCGTTAAATTAATCACCGACGGCTCGTTGGTGATTTCACCCGTAGATGTGTTGTTGGCGGCACCAAGCGCAAATTTAACGCCAAGTTCCTTTACTGGCTGAAAGTATCCTTCAGGAACTTCGTGTGCACTTGTTGAAATTAACTGTCCAACCTCAGACATCCGGCGGTCAAGAGAACGGCCGCGCAATCTAGAGGAACCGGCGAGTGTGAACATCGCGTTTCTAACATTCGCGCTAAGCGTCTGAGATGAAGCTTGCAACGCTCGACTGAGACTTCCGCCGCAGTTCTCGATGTGTTCGCCTAATGCGGTCAAGCCGTACTGAATTGAATGACCATAAGATTCCAAACCTTTGCGAACGTGTTCACCGTGTTGTATCGTTGACTGTGCTGCAATTTTTGCGGCTTCAATTTGTGAATTTCCCTGTGTGTACGAAGTAAGCAATTGTGTTGTTCGTTCGATGTCGAATTGGATTCGCTCGAACATCTTTGTATTCCGGTTCTCAAAGTAATAATCACGTGCTTTGTAAAAATGCCATATTGCAACCTGGCTCATTAGTTGCAGCAACCCGGAGTCTATGCTAATGGTTGCCATCGCTTTTTCCCCAATTTGGAGGTTAACGGCAGCTTCCCACTCTTTAGATCCCAAGCGGATAAACCACTGCCTTGCTGCAACGAGATCGCTAAGATCGTCCATGTTGTGAATTTCCTTTTCAACACCTCTCTGGGCATACCCCATTGCGGTCATGTATGCTGTGGCAACAGCAGATTTGTGGATGCCTAACTCCGAGAACAATCGAAATGCAACAATCAGTTGATCGATAACTTTATTGGATAGATTACCTTTTGTGTAGTGTTCATTTACTTTAGAAAAAATTTCTTGTGCTCGCTGAAGATAAAGCTCGGCAATTTCACGATAACGCTGCTTGAGGATGACGGACCGTTTTGCATATTTATCGAGATATTTTTTGTCTTCTTTGCGAAGAGCATTAATTGCTTCCCTGAGTTCTCTCAACGAGACACATTCCGCGACATTGGTGCTGTTGCAGATGAAACATTTCCCCCGCGCACCTTCGTAATCGACCCAGCGGTGGCCGCAATCGGTACATCGCTCCATTCCTAACTTCATCGAGACCGTGTCGCTCATTGTTTCCTTTCCACCAATTGTTTGATAAGACGATGGTATTCTTCCTCAGAAAGTTCACCGAACGCATATTTTGTTTCGATAGTTTCACGATCAAAATGCTGGCGTGCTTTAATCGCAACCTGCTTGTACGATTCCTGAGCGCGGATACGTGCAAAACCTCGTAGTGTTTCAATTTCCTCCTGATATAGTGAGGCAAGACGCGAGGTATCGCCGAAGAGATCGAATGGTTTTTCACCTTTAGATATTCGCCGCTGATTTATAAGCTCTCCAAATTCTTTCACACTGATGTTTTGCAACAGCTCTAACGCAGTCTCAAATTCTTTTGCTTTATAATAAAAGTGATAAGCTGCTTTGAACTCACTCTCTTTCAAGAACCAATCGGCAAGTTCTTTGTATTCAGCAGCCAATAATAATGCTCGATCATAGATAAAGAACGAAGTTGGATAATCGCGAGCATCTCGTTTCAAAACACCAACACTTTGTAAATCATTTTCGACCCAGAAATACCATTCTTCAAGATCGTTTCGGTTTTCTGTCCGGGCAAGCTCTAAGAATTCTGATGAACGATCCCACGCTTTAAAGAAACAGTATGAAAGAAGCGCAATGTCAATGTTATGAGGATTGTTGTTGATTGCCTGCCGAAGAATTTCAAGAATTTTTTCCTTTTCATTTCCGGGTAAAGAGAAAAACAATTTAACCGGAACACGCGGCATTTTTCTCAACTCACGTTTATGATCTAAGAAGCTGTATAAATGTTGAGGGTTCGATGTTGGAATTTCAAGCTCGAGTTGTTCAATTGCGGAATAAAGGCGGTCGTGAACGAGTGTTTTTCGAATCCCGGAATACCATGGTGTATCAGATTCGCGGAATGCACTATCGAGAAACATTCGCCACGAACTTAATGTGCTTTCGATAAAGGAGTTTTCTGATAGCGGGATTGTCGACTTGAATATTTCAAGAAGATTACTATCTCTTGTGAGTATGTCATCCTGGTTATTCGTTTCACGGAGAACTCTCATAATAAAATAATGTCTGATCCACGGGCGTGTCAGGGATTCATTAACATTATGTTTAATATCCGATTTCCCTTTCATTTGCTCAATAAGGGTCTCAGGATATGTACCTTTGATACCGAATCTTAAACGTTCTTTCTGTGTTTGGAATAAATGAAACTGTCCCAAAATTGGAATTCCTTGGTATTGAGTTTATCAGCTATTAAATTACTTTAAAACATCCACAGAATCTTCAACCGTGGATAATAGTTAGTTTGGAAATGAATATACAAAAAATTTCCCCGTAAGTCCAAATTTTAAATGAAAAACCGATTAACCAAGTTATTAACAACAGAAGGATGAATTCATTTTATTTGCTTTTTTCTGATTTTTTCTTCAATTTTTGTTGAAAATTTAGGTAATTCACTGTCCCTTTCAGATAAAGTTGAATATTTCAGAAAAAAATCAAAGGGACCTGAAGATATTGTTTCAATTAGCGTTGCCCTACCCAATCTAAGGTCGATTTCCCGCGCGATGAACATACCCGTCATCGCACCGTAGTTCTCCCAAGATCCACTTAAATTCGCTTTACGAATAAGTTGCCCTGCTCGCCCGTGCGTGATCGAGTCGGACAAGAGTTGCGTTGCATTATCATTGAACTCGGAAAACACTTGTCGAATTTTGACATTCCAGTCACGTGGCACAAACCCGCGTCCGCGTTGATCGAATGATAAGTAATAAGCGATTCCTTCATTTTGAGTAAGATCAAGAAGGTCGTCAATAAATTCTGTGCGGTTTTTATAAAAATATTTCCATGATCGGGAATTTTCTTTGTACGCACTGAATGCTGCGTGAAATACTTCATGTGCCACCACTCCAAGAAGAGAAATAAAACGCTCTTCTACATTTGTACCATAATCAATAGAGTGTGTAAGGTTAATGACTATATTTAATTCACCCGCATTCTCACCGACAAATTGTGGTGTATCGCCATGCCAGATTATACGACGAACATACGCATCAACATTTTCATGTCCAAGTGCAACAACATAAACGGGAATAGTAACGGAAAAATTCGCATCCTCAGGGAATATCTGCTCAACCGTTGCCGCAACCCTCCTGTTGAAGTTTTGTTTTTTCATTTCTTCCAGAAGCTCCTTTATGTTGGCAACATTCTTTCTAGCATCTTCAAGATGATAAATATCATCCCTGATGATTTGATGGTACCGAAGTGAGTCAAGAAAATTTTTCAAAATGTTGATCACGTTACCGCGATTTGCTATCAATCCAGTTGTTGATGCAGCAATTCGATTACCCCTTAACTCGGAAAGTGCTTGGGTATTAACGTATTCATCTTCAAATAAGTCAATACTCTTTTCTACCGCCGTGTAATCCATCAATAGGTTTATATTGAAATTGGGATTTGTTTGTGAATACGTGGAGTAGAAAATTATTATATTTAGCACTACCCATAAGCTGGCGATGTAGAATAAACCACTTACTTTTGATGGTTGTGAATCTTTTTTCATTGAACTGTGAATTACCATAAAATATTGTTCTACTTAAATATGTGGAGAACAAGTTTAATTATCAAGTTTTACAATAGATTAATTTTGTTTTTTGGAAAATTACTGAGTATCATTATATTTAACAGATGGTGCAACTATTCGAAGGATTAAGTAATCATGAAGACATTGAAATATTTTATATTTTTTATTCTTTATCTCTGCGCAATATCACTCTCGCCAGCCCTGCCGAGATTTGCCATTAGAATGAATGCTAAATGCCAGAATTGCCATATCGATCCGAACGGCGGTGGGATGCGAAATTACTACGGTGCAGCGATGTATGCGAAGACAACTCTCCCGCTCCGTATTTGGTCGGATGATTCGACCCTAAGCGATTTCACAACTCAGTTGAATAATTTTGTCAGCTTCGGAACCGATCTTGGAACGTTATTTTATTACCAACAAACAAACGATTACAGTTCATTTTACCAAATGCAAGGGAATATTTATTTGAGCGTACGCCTTGCAAGCAAGTTGCTTGTGTATTTTAATAAAGGACTCTATCATGGATTTGAGGTTTTCGGATTGGCAAATGTTCTTCCGGCGAATGGATACATAAAGATTGGGAGATTTACACCCGCTTACGGTACAAAGATAGATGACCATACTGTATTCGTTAGAGATAGGACGGACTTTCAAAACAATCGTCGAGAAGATACCGGAATTGAAATGGGAATTTCACCTTCGATATTTACGTGGAATGTCGGAATATTTAACGGAGTGAAAGAAAACGATTTTTCGAGTGGGAAGGTCCAACTGATTTCAACAAGAGCTGATGCAAAGCTCCAAATCGAGGATGTTAAATTCTCGCTGGGAGGTTCCGCGTGGTATAATAACGCCTCGGCAGGAAAATTCACAATGTTTGGCGGTTTCGGCGGGGTTAGTTATCAAGGATTAACACTTAACACAGAAATTGATTTGAAGAGAGATAAAGCTGGATATGGGACGAACGAGCTGATATCGTATCTCGAACTCAACTACCTGCTGATTGACGGTCTTGATCTGAAGTTTATCTATGACTTTCACGATCCGGATACAAAATATAAGACGGGGAGTCAATCAAGATATAGTTTAGGATTAGAATTCTTCCCGATCAACGGCCTTGAAATTCGCCCAATGTACAGAATTCTAAACGAAGAAGCAGTGGATGTCCGAAACAACGAGTTTGATTGCCTCATCCACTTTTATCTATAGGAGGGAAAAACAAAATGTCGTTACTCCGAAAATATATATCATGGGCCGCCATTAGCGCTCTTATTGTTACCCTCTTTAATTGCAAAGATCTTGGGACGGTAGCACCACCAACGGGATTCATATCGAGCAGCACAAATGTAACCGTTATAAAAGCTTCTACATTCCAGGTGCAACTCTCGGACGGCACAGCCCCGTATAAAATCACAAGGCAACCGAGCTCTCTGATCGCTACGGCGGTTTTAAACTCTTCCATACTTATAATCACCGGAGTTGATACAGGTCAGACATACATTGTTGTAAGTGACAGCAAATCACCAACCCCCAATACGGTGGAAATTCAGATTATTGTGGTAACTCAACCGCCGACGCAGAGCGTTTCCTTTGCAGGTCAAATTCAACCGATTTTTAATGCCAATTGTATAAGTTGCCATGGTACAAATGGAGGTTTAACGCTTACGGCGAGTGTGAGTTATAGTCAGCTTTATCATGTGACGGCATCATCGAGTTGCACATCTCTCCATCGCGTTTTCCCGATCGATGCGGATAATAGTGTGCTTTATAAGAAAGTCTCAGGAACAACTTGTGGAAGTCGTATGCCTCTAGGTGGAAGTTTATTACAGACTGAAATTAATTTAATCCGTGATTGGATAAACCAAGGAGCGAACGATAATTAATTATGTGATAGATAAATTATCTGAATTATCCGCCTCGCCAATCTTGAATCATGTATTATCAAACAACTAGAAGTTAAATTTCGGGATAAGAATCAGGCCATAACCTCTTTATTAAACCCTTCAATTAACTTATCAAAGGGTACAACTTCTTCTTCTAATAAGCCCTGCCAACGAAACGTAACCTCGTTAATTACTTTCTTAAATCTTTCCATTCAGTTTCGCGACGAGTGCAGCGTAAAACGCGGTAGCTCCGCTCAGTTGCTCGATTTGACACGCTTCGTTCGGAGTGTGCGCATACAGTTCATTTCCCGGACCGAACAGGAAGCATGGGATACCGTGCTTCCCGGCAATCGCAACTGCATTACTGCTAAACGTCCACATGCCGACGAGAGGATCTTTGCCAAACACTCCAGTGTATACTTCGATGGCGCTTTTGAGAAGCGGAGAGTTCTCGTCTAGCGCCCACGTTGGATAGTATTTTTCGGTTGGATATACCTTTCCTGTGTATGCAGCGTCCTCGAATGTGAGCACGATAACCTTCGCATCTTCATAACCGGCGCGTTTCGCCGCATCGTACACTTCGGCAACAGCACTCTCTTTCGATTCGCCATAAGTTAACCGCCGATCAAGACGGATTCTCGTGCCGTCAGGCACAGCGCATATCGATGGAGACGAGGAGCCAACTTCCGTTACTGTAATTGATCCCTTCCCCATAAACGGATCGCTTCGTAGCCGCTCGTTCAGTTTCTCTATTTCCAACGCAATGCGTGCGATTTTATATATGGCATTATCACCGCGTTCGGGTGCTCCACTGTGGCAAGATTGACCTTTTACTTCCACACGCATTTCCATCCGTCCGCGATGTCCCCGGCATATGCTCATGTTCGTCGGCTCAGTGATGACGACAAGCTCGGGGTGAATTTCTTCTTCGTTGATTAAATACTGCCAACACAATCCCTCACAGTCTTCCTCTATCACTGTGCTGGTAAAGTAGATGGTGAGGTTGTCATTCAAATTCAGTTCTTTGATAATCTTGGCAGCGGACAACATCGCTGCCAGCCCCCCTTTTTGATCGACAGTTCCGCGTCCCCACACTTTGCCGTCTTCGATCTTCGGGTCGAATGGATCGAAGCTCCACTGGGACATGTCACCTGCATAAACTGTATCAACGTGTCCATCGAAGGCAATAGTTCTCGGACCATTTCCGATTCGTCCGATGATGCTTCCGAGTCCATCGATTCTGATTTCGTCGAAGCCCACCTTCTCCATTTCCCTCCGGACAACTTGTACACACTCTTTCTCCTTGCAAGAAAAGGACGGGGTACCAACGAGACCCATTAAAATCCGGACGGTATCGTTTTCGATTTCTTTCGCTCGAGCGTAAATTGTCTGGTATAAATTCATTTTTTTGGGGATACTCTACTTGATTATATTTTCGCTCGGATAAAGTTTTTTAATAATCTTTGACATTTATTTGTATACATTTATATTATAAATCTGATTCCGTTTTAGCGAATATCTGAACTCCATAGTCATTCTCGATTTGGTGGATGACTGGATCAATAATAGTTCCACACAAGAGATCGTAGTCAGCATACCAACCGGTTTGAATTCCATACAGTGCATATGGTGGGGAAACATCATTCTCGCTATCTGGGTCAAAGAGCCAGACACCGGCACCACTCAAGCAATGAGGATCAATCGTTTCAACCTTATTTCCCTCTGGATCTTTGAACACAACTCCCTGCTTCGATCCGTGCTTGAGCAGGAAATTGACCTGGGGTGTTTTTCCGTCGTTTGTGATATCTTGGGGCCATTCGCTGGCTGGAAGCGAACTTCGAATCAGAAGTGCATCAGCTCTTGTGACGATTTTCGCATGATCGTCGCATGATGCCAAAGAAACGGGAAAACCACAGAGTGCGTATTTCAACGATTTGTTGACTACGTTTTGATGCACCCGCCGGATGATTCTGTATGGGTGAACATTATTGCTAAGAAACTTGACCTCAGAGTCGTCGAGTTGAAGATAAGCAAGATCAATATCTTTATTTGAGTCCTGCCACACCCTGTGAATCGTGAGAGATGATCGTTGATTCGGCATACGCAAGCTCACAAGCAGGTCCTCCGAGTCTCTCAGCAATCTACAGGAATCCAGTTTCTCCAGAATGTGCGAAACCGTCAAGACGAGTTTTGCCACACCAATGTCCAAGAGTACGCCCGTTGCCGTCTTAGTTGTCTTCCTGTTCACGAGGAGAACCGTGTGGCTTTGTACTGCTTTATGAAAGTTTGTTCGCTCGTACGCCATATAAAGAAAGAATCATAATGAAATAATTTATCTAATTGCTTTTGTCTCAATACCCCCATTCACCAAGCAAATAAGCTCACACAGTGTGCAGCCAACGCATCGAACCCATTTATTCAATCTTCCTTCAAAAGCATCAGTTCGCGCTTCGTACGTGTCCGCATATACAACGCGCCAGAGAAACACTTCTGGACACAGATTGAACAGCCGATACATCGTGAAGCATCAGTCACAGGTATTTTCTTTGAGTCGAGTTCAATTGCAAAGTACGGACAACGCGTGCAATTACCGCAATGCTGGCACAACTCGGTATTTACGGCAGAGATTTTTTTGAGTGAAGTTAATTCCATAAAACCAGTGATAGGAATAGGCAGAGCTCTGCCTATAAGCTCACCGACTGATTTAATTCCTCTTTCTTGCATCAGATAGCTCAAACCGGAATGAAGATCATCAATGATACCATACCCATATTTCATCACGATCGTACAGAATTGTACAGTCCTTGCACCGAGCGCTAAAAAGTTCGCGGCGGATTTATAATCCATAGGACCACCATTACCAGAGACTGTTACACCCAAGCGTGAGACGTTGGCAAGCGTTAAGTTGGAAATTGGTATAACGCCTTCGCCGCTCATGCCAACAACAACGCCTTCTTCCCATGATTTCTTTTCACCTTTCCGGAACGCGAGTGTCGGGAATGTGTTTGCAAGCGTGATGCCTGCTTTCTTTTTGGGATATCGGGCAAAGACTTCTCTAATTGCAGTGATGATCGGATAGATTGATGTAACGGCTGCCGTAAGTTTAAAAAGCTTGGGGATATCGGCATCTCCCACTTCCATAATCCAATCAATTATCTTTGCAGTCAACTCAGCGTCTTGCGAAACAATATCGCCCTTAGTGCCGTCTCCGCCCTGAGGGCACGAAAGGCTGTACTCAATTCCCATTACCCCGGCAGCTTCTAATTTTTTAGTATTAGATTGCCAGACCGCACAGTCTTGTTCATCATTACCCGTTACAGGACCACCTGTTGACGCGATCGTCAATCGATCAGGAAATTCCCGTCTTAGTTTTTCCACTTCTCGGTAAACGCGATTTAGAGGATGACCAGATACATTGTCGCAATTGGCGTATGTCGATTGCGAAAAAGCAAACATATACTCCGAAGGAATGTGAATCGGAACGTTATCGAATGCAGTTTTCATCACACCGCCAGCCCAGCCCGCTTCGTATGCCTTCTTCATTTGCTTGTATCCATCAGATGGTGGTGCTGCTGATAGTAAAAACGGTGAAAGAATTTTGCGTCCGAAGAATTCGGCATTGATTGGAACCGGAATCATAACACGTCCCGGCATTACCACACGGCTCTTTGTCTTTCCATTTATTTTAGTTGTGTCTGGTTTAAAGCTGTGCCCAGAAATAAAAGCATCAATCTCCAGAGCGGAATTCTTACCCGCTGCTACTGCTTCAACTACTGTTGTTGGACCGGTTACCATATCGCCAGCATAAAACATGCGAGCATTATTTGTTTTTTTATTAGATGAACGCGCTCCAGCAGCAATAATTACATAATCCACATTCGGAAGAACTTGTTCTGTTCCCTTCAAGTCAATTACATTTTTCGGATGGAACTTCTTACCTCTCAGTAGAATAACTTTAATAGTTTTTAATCCGGTAACTCGTTTACCCTTTTTAAGAATTTCAACAACTCTCACTCTTCCTGTTAATGCAATACCCAAATCCTGTATTGATTGTCGTTCTTTTACAGTTAGCGGCATCTCCGACCAAGTCTCAAGAGCAAACATCTCTACGCTCGATGCACCGTGTTCGAGTGCTTCCTTTGCACAATCGAGAGCGACTGCTCCACCACCGATAACTGCTACGCGCTTTCCTTTTACCGGAAATCGGGCGGCACTTCCAAGAAATTTAATCCAATCGACGGCTACCGCACTTCCTACTATAGGTGGAATGAACGGTTCATCCAATCCTGTAGCGATGAGTGTGGCGTCATACTTCTTAGTGTTAGCGGGGAATCGTTTGCCATTATTGATAGTGATTTTCCCAAGCAAAAGAAGAAAATCAATATCGGTTTTCAGCACATCCGATGACAATCTTGACTTCGGGATGAGGTTGCACATTCCACCGGGCTGTTTCATCTTGTCGAAGACATCGACAGCGTATCCTTTTTGTGCAAGCATGGCGGCTGCACCAAGTCCGGCAGGACCAGCACCAAGAATCGCTACCCTTTTTCCGTTAAACGGAACTTTTGCAAACTCAGGCGACACATCAAGCATCTTTGCTCTTTCAATAATGGTTGCCTGCACTGCCGGGATGTTCACTGCCGAATCAAACGTTCGATGAACACACGCTTTCATGCAATGCCTATCGGGACATACAGCGCCGCATACTCCACCGAGAGGATTACTCCCCATGATGAGAGCCGCGGAGCGCCGGAAGTCAGCGCGGCTGCCAACTTTAACAGCCATAATAAAATCTGCGGGCGAGCAATCTGCCGGGCACGCTTCCTTACATGGTTTCTCTTCGCAGTACTCACACTTCTCGATTTCGGTTCGAAGCTGTGCATCAGTGAGAAATTCAGTCGTGCGATTTGTGTCTTTAATTTTGCTTATGTGTTTTCTCATAATGAACTCGTGGAATTTAACCTATTCAATTTGGTCATACTGTAAAGTCATTGATAGTTTGCTGGAAGTTAATTCTATTTTTCCTTACTTCATTAAAATCATTTTCCTAGTCTGATAGAAATTACCCGCTTTAAATCTACATATATAAACTCCGTTTGTACAATCTGATGCATTCCACATTACAGAATATTCTCCGGATGACTGAGTTTTATCGATCAGAGTTATAACTTGGCGTCCGAGCACATCAAACACTTCAAGCAAAACATGGTTACTCGTAGGCAAGTGATAACGAATGATTGTTGTGAGATTAAATGGATTAGGATAATTCTGGTTAAGAAGATAATCCGAAGGAAACTGCAAACTAGCTACAACACCATTTGGATTCTGAACACCAACAAGAATCGCTAATGTTCCGATAGCAAGCTTTGACATTTTGTGGAAAAATGTATTATTAAACTTACTAAATAAATCATTGATTGTATGGTAATATGCATTAAAATCACTAAACGATTCGATCAATAGTATAGCGCTATAGCCACTCCACCAGAATGGTGCATGGTCGCTCGCAGTTGTTCCAGGATTTTTGACAATTGGGATTAATCCGATGTTGTAAGTGGTATTTAGTGATCGTACTGTATCGGATAATTTTAATGAGTTAGCAATCGGTCGTGTATGAATATCCATGTTCATATCATTATTGTTGTCCCAGCTAATCATATCCAAATTTATCACCCCGAGTATCGTATCTCCTCGCATAACAGCCGAATCTGCATATGTTCCACTACCAACCAACCCCTGCTCTTCCATATCCCACAATGCATAAATAATGCTATATGATGTTTGATACTTACTGAGAATACGCGCAGCTTCAAGAACTGCTGCGGTGCCGCTCGCATTGTCATCCGCTCCTGGTGCGATTGACTCCGGCGGCATATCATCGTAATGAGCACAAATAACGTACATTTTATTGGGATGTTCTTTGCCAGTTTGTACAGCATAAACATTGCGCCCTCTTTCTTCAAAGTCATGGAATTCAGCATTTAAGCCGAAACTTTGTAGTGTTTCAAAAAGGTAAAATGCTGCTTTCTGATTACCGAGAGTTGTATAATATCGCGATGCGATTGTATACTCTAAGCCATCGATGGCAACAGGAATCTCTCCCGTTAACTGTTTAACATATTTCGACAAGCTATCAATATTAGCGTTGTTGATAATATCCGATACATTCGGATCAATCTGTTGTCCCTTAAGAAATACCGATAGGGAAAGTACCATGATTATAACAATTTGAATTCTTACGGCGAATCTCATTTTACACTTGTTAAATGAATCATAAATTTTTTGAATTAATTTTAATCACAAATAGTTTCATTTCAAATTCTTGGTTGCTGCATTTTTAATAGCCTCAACAATTTGGACGTACCCTGTACACCTACATAAATTCCCGGATATCGCAGCTCTAATTTCTTGTTCTGAAGGAATTGGATTATTATCAAAGAGTGCTTTCGTACTCATTAACATGCCTGGTGTACAAAATCCGCAATGGACTGCATCATGATTCATGAAGGATTCTTGAAGAGGATTGAGTTTACCACCTTGTGCTAATCCTTCAACCGTTAGAATTTTCTTTCCATGAATCTGTGGGGCCAGAACAAGACATGAATTGACAGCATTACCATCCAGAATTACAGTACACGCGCCACATTCACCAATTTCACAACCGCATTTTGTGCCGGTAAGACCGAGATCCTCACGAAGAAAGTTTAAAAGTGTTTGGTTGGGTTGGATTTCAAGCGTGTATTTTCGTTCATTAATAGTCGTTGCGATTGAGATCTTATTCATATACACCGCTCCAATGCACGTCGAACCAAAACCGCAATCACAGGTTCTTTATACTCAGTCGACCAACGGCGTCCGGTGTACGAAATCATTACCTCTGAAACCTTCATACTCGCTGCAACAAACAATTCTTTCGATGGTTTCTTTCCAAGGAGTATCTGTTCCGCTTCTGTAACTCTTCTCCAAATAGGAAGAGCAGCACCTGGAACAATCCGAGCATCGGTAATTTTTCCGTTTTTATCTTGAGTGAGAATTGCCGCTACACTCAAACGTGAAATTGAGAGTGCGTTTCTTCGTCCAAGCTTGATGAATGCGCTTTTCGCATTGGCTGGAAGTTTTGAGAACTGAATATCGGTTAAAATTTCGTCCGCTTGCGCTTTTGTTTGATATGGTTTTATAAAAAGATCAGATAACTCAATATCTCTTGAACCCGATTTTGATTTTAGTGTAACCTTAGCGCCGAGTGCTATTAACGGCGGAACAGTGTCCGCGCAAGTCGCAGCGTTCATGATGTTCCCGCCGACCGTTCCTCTGTTTCTAATCAGAGGCGAACCGATAACAGACGCAGCATTCGAGAGAAGCGAAGTGTATTGTTTGACAACTTTCGAGTTAACGATCTGAGAATGTGTTACTAACGGCTTAAACGTAATTGTTTCATTTTGAGGTTTGATGCCGCGTAATTCATTTATGAATGAAATATCGGCAACAACTTTTGGGGTTCTTACGTTTGGTTTCCGCAGCTCAATCAGCAAATCTGTCCCGCCGGCAAGTATGCGTGCCTCAGAACCGTAATCGGCTAACACCGAACACGCTTCTTCAATTGATTGAGGTCGTATGTACTCAAATGGTTTCATCTGCCCTCCGGTCTGACTTTGCACGAATCTGCGAAAACTTCTTCTTTCTTCATCGAGCCGCGTTCACCTTTCCTTGTCAGTTTGTGCCCGAGGAGAACTCGCTCTAGTGTTGCCGGGATTTCATAAATTCGTTTACCGGTCGCATTGTAAATTGCGTTGATGATTGCCGGCGCAACAATCTCGTTCGTTGGTTCGCCAACTGATTTTGCGCCGAACGGACCGGCTGCATCTTCATTCTCAACAATGATGGGAGTGATATTCGGAACATCCATAGAGGTTGGAATCAAATACTCATCAAAGTTCAGCTGTTTGGGAATCGAATCTTCAAAATCAAATTCTTCCAATAATCCGTAACCGAGTCCCATAGCAATACCGCCATAAAATTGTCCGAGAACAGAATTGCGGTTAATTGCTTTGCCGACATCATGGCACGAGACAAAATTTATCACATCGACTTTGCCAGTTTCTGTATCAACTTCCACTTCTGCAATGTTCGCACCGTACACGAAAGTGAAATACGCTTCACCTTGTCCGTTGTGTTCATCCCATGAAGTTTGCGGCGCCTTGTGCCAGCCGAAGCCGTACATTGGTCTGCCCTTCTTGAAACATTCTGCCGCAACCTCGTTGAACGATGCCAGCCGCT
The DNA here is from genome assembly GCA_964354225.1 of uncultured Chlorobiaceae bacterium. Lineage (GTDB taxonomy): Bacteria > Bacteroidota > Ignavibacteria > UBA10030 > SZUA-254 > CAYGZC01. The sequence goes on from CAYGZC010000220.1 coordinate 35,570, forward strand.
CGCCGTTATTGACATCGATGAGATAGTTGTCTTTCAAGTCCAACGACATAACATCAAGTCCTGTCATCTCCGATGCAGTTTTCATAAGAAATGCACGAGCAATTTTGGCACCCTTCTTTGCTGCTGCCCCACCCATGATTGTACCACGTGAAGCTACGGTTGGTCCGGAATCTGGAACGCGGCTTGTGTTTGTGTTTAAAAATTGAATTCGATCCATCGTGATACCGAGAACTTCAGCGGCAATCTGCGACATCTGAGTCTGCGCTCCTTGTCCCATATCCGTAATGCCAGACGAAACGATCACACTGCCATCTGTTTGCACTGAGACAATTGTTCCCGCGGCATCAGTTCCTTCCGCACCAAGAGTAACGCCTCGATAACTGCACGCAAGTCCGATACCTTTACGTTTTTTCGATTCTGGTGTAGTTCTATATTGATTCCATTTTTTTAAGAAATCGGAAGCTTCAGCTGATTTTGTTAGAACTTCTTTCAAGCTTACACGATGATTGAGTCGCTGTCCGGTTGCCGTGACAGCACCGGTTTCAAATCCATTTTGAAGACGAATCTCAAACGGATCTTTGCCGGTCTTTTCCGCGAGTTCATCCATCATCGACTCGATAGCGAAGTTCACTTGTGGTGAGCCAAACCCGCGCATCGCTCCCGTATAGTTGTTGTTTGTGTATACAGCATAAACATCTGTCTTTACATTCTCACAGTAATATGGACCGGTTGCCTGTACAACTGAGCGCCAAGTAACAAACGGGCTCATCGAGGCATACGCGCCACCATCGGCGATGCACTTGATTTCCATCGCGGTGATCGAGCCGTTTTTCTTTGCACCCCACTTATAATAGAGGACGTACGGATGTCGCTTGTAACTTTCAAGCATCGACTCTTCACGCGTGTTCACCATCTTCACGGGCTTGCCTGTTTTTATACAAAGTAGTGCAGCCCGACAGCACATCGCTGTCATTACTTCATCCTTACCGCCGAATGAACCGCCAAGCGTTGCCTGAATAATTTGTACTTTGTTGAGATCAAGGTTAAGTGCAGCAGCAACAGAACGCCGGCTTGAGAATAAATTCTGTACTGAGCCAACAATTCTCACTCCACCATGCTCGGCGGGTTCTACAAGAACTGCTTCTGGTTCAATGTAAGAGTGTTCAACAAATTGTGTTTTGAATTTTCTCTCAATAATGAAATCAGCATCGGCAAATCCTTTGTCAATATCGCCTTTTCGGACTTTATGATGGACGAAAGTATTATCTTCGCCATGAATTTTCAGTGAGTTTGGCTTGAGCGCTTCTTCAGGATCGGAAACAACCGGTAACGGTTCATACTCAACCTTAATCAACGCGAGAGCTTCTTCAGCAATCTCTTTTGTCTTAGCTGCAACAAGCGCAACACCATCGCCAAGGTAGCGGACTTTATCCGATGCAAGGATTGCCTGGTTCTTTACAACGATGCCGAATACTTTTTCACCGGGAATATCTTTTGCAATGAGAACAACCTCAACACCGTCGAGCTTTTCGGCTCTTGAAGTGTTGACACTCGAAATCTTTGCGTGTGGATATTTCGAACGCAGCACTTTGCCATACAGTTGATGCTTGACGTTATAGTCCTCGGCAAACTTCGCTGTGCCAGTAACTTTACCGAGGGCATCAATCCTGCGTTCTCCCTTGCCGATGATTTTATGTTTCATGATTAATTTTGAGAATGATTGCTTCAATTTCGTGAAAATTTGGATGATTTACAAGGAAAGCAATGTATTCTCTCGATTCGACCGTGAAAAGTCCGAATTAATAATGAACTAAGAAATTTTCTTCATCTTCTCCCACAGCTTCTTCGCCACCTTCTTCGATTTTTCATAGACCGATTCAACATCGAATCCGATCAGCACACGGTTTTTCACAACCCA
>CAYGZC010000221.1:0-2457 GCA_964354225.1 uncultured Chlorobiaceae bacterium
AAATGTGAATGGGAGCGGAAATGAGCCTTCGACAAGCTCAGGCAGACGAGATTTTTTTACTTTTTGGACAGCTGCTTTTTCTTTTATATGAAGGATTAATATGAAAATCGACCCAGTATGTTTAATGAAAGTTGGAGAAAACCAAACCGCTGGAAGTAGTAACTATAATGATGTAACTTACTTTTTTTGTTCAAGGGGATGCAAAGAGCGTTTTGATAAAAATCCAGAGAGCTACCTTACTCCCCCAAGCTCTATTCCCCATCAGCCAGCAGTTAACAATCATCATATATCACCTATCAAGCATTCTCCATTGTCTTCAACAAAATCTATCATGCTCCCTATCCAGGGAATGCACTGTGCAAGCTGTGTCAATCGTATCCAAACAAATCTATCGAAGTTAGATGGTGTTGGTTCCGCCTCGGTAAATCTCGCAACCGAATCGGCAACCATAGCATTCGATGAATCCAGAATTTCAATTGAAAGCATCAAGAAATCAATTGAGGAGATCGGCTATCAAGTCGTTACTACGGAAGAAGATAATCTCGAAGATATAAAAGAAAATCTTGAGCAAAAAGAATATGGGATTTTGAAAAGAGATTTTATCTTAAGTGCTATCCTAACAGTTCCAATTTTGATCCTGAATATGTTCTTTTCTCATTCGCACTTCTGGGTAAATTATTTACTTTTTGCGCTTACGACTCCGGTGCTGATTTGGTCTGGCAGGAGATTCTTCGTTGGCTTCTGGAAGATGCTGAAACATTTCTCTGCCGATATGAATACATTGGTTGCAGTAGGAACGACTACCGCTTTCATTTTCAGCGTAATAGCTACTTTCCTTCCAGAAATATTTACATCAAATGGAGAGCACCCGTCAACGTTTTACGACACGACTGCCGTAATCATAACAATTATCCTTTTAGGGAGAATGCTTGAGGCAAAAGCGAAAGGTAGAGCGTCCGAGTCGCTTAAAAAATTATTTCATCTCCAAGTAAAGACTGCACATGTGATCCGGAACGGCAAAGAGATAGATATTCCAATCAAAAACGTTTTTGTCGGTGGTATACTCCGCGTAAAACCGGGAGAAAGAATTCCGGTTGACGGTACTGTAATCGAAGGATACTCATACATTGATGAATCTATGATTACAGGTGAAAGCATTCCAGCTGAGAAGCAGATAGGAAGTGAAGTAACCGGCGCAACTATAAACCAATCAGGGAGTTTCACATTTCAAGCAAAGAAAGTTGGTAAGGATACTCTCTTCTCCCAGATTGTAAAGATGGTGGAAGAAGCTCAAGCATCTAAGGCACCGATCCAACAACTTGTCGATAAAGTTGCTTCCGTATTCGTTCCATCAGTCATAGCTATCGCTGTTCTTTCTTTTATCGGATGGATGATCATCAGCCCTGAGTCAGATGTTGCACATGCAATATTCAGCTTAATAGCAGTTCTAATTGTCGCATGTCCGTGCGCACTTGGATTAGCGACACCTACTGCAATTATGGTGGGGACTGGTAGAGGTACGGAGCATGGAATCATTATAAAGAACGCGCGCAGTCTCGAAGCTGCACATAAAATCGATACGATTGTTCTAGATAAAACTGGGACTGTAACAGTTGGTAAACCGACTGTCAATGAGATACACCCTATTCAGCCCTTCACTGAAAAGGAAGTACTTCAATACGCTGCCTCCATTGAAAAACTATCTGAGCATCCGCTTGCCCAAACAATTGTTCAGTATGCACAATCTAAAGGAATCGGTTCTGACACAGTCCAAGAATTTGAAGCTATCCCCGGACATGGTGCAAAAGGAATTGTTAAAGGTAAACATGTTAAGATTGGGAGTTTCAAATATTTAGAAGCCATATTTAATTTAAAAAATGGATATCGAAGTATCCTCGATCAATTAGTGGGAAAGGGGTGCACACTAATTTTTATCTCTGTTGATAATCAACCTGCTGGGATAATTGGGATTTCGGATGTTATTAAAGAACATTCCCAGGAAGCAGTGGATGGCATGAAAAAAATGGGGCTGATCATCACAATGATTACGGGCGATAATAGGAAAACTGCTTCTATCATCGCCAAGCACGCTGGAATTGAAAATATTATTGCCGAAGTGCTCCCGAATCAAAAAGTAGAAGAAATTAAAAAGCTGCAATCGGAAGGTAAAGTTGTTGCAATGGTAGGTGATGGGATTAACGATGCACCCGCCCTTGCTCAAGCTGACCTAGGTATAGCGATGGGAACCGGTACTGACATCGCCAATGAGACAGGCGATATAATTCTGGTTAAGGGAGATTTACGAAGTGTTACTATGGCGATAGAACTTTCAAAGCGGACGATGAAGATTATACGACAGAATCTCTTCTGGGCATTCATTTATAATATAATATTAATACCACTCGCCGCTTTTGGTAAGCTTGATCCGATGCTTGCGGCGGGAGCGATGGCGCTGAG
>CAYGZC010000222.1:0-3444 GCA_964354225.1 uncultured Chlorobiaceae bacterium
CCCGCGCCACGATGTGACGGACGCGCTTATGAGCGAAGCGCACGTACTCACTTTCAAATTGTTTCGATAGTTGTTCATGGAACGTGTTAGTCATAAACTCGTTTGTACCTTATGCTGAGCGAATGTCCGTCACATCATCTGTAATAACGCAATATTGCGTTGTTATTCTTTTTAGTTTTCGCTTATTTAAACAATTTTTGCATTTCATTTGGTATTTTATATTCGTCTTTGCTTTTTAGGGAATCGAGAAAACTCTGTTCCTTTTTTCTCATCATAATCTCTTGGTATGCCCATATATAATCTATTTTCAAACACCCTCATAATCGCTTCGCACATTATAACAAAAATCTTGGAAGATGTCAAGCACAGCCGCTAAGCCAGAGAAGTGGAGGGGTTGACTAAAATGTCCGAAAAGTGTCATTCTGAGGGAGCGAAGCGACCGAAGAATCTCTCATTTCAATGTAATTTTAAGATTCTTCACTTCGTTCAGAATGACAATCCTTTCTTTTTAGTCAACCCCCATTTTATCTGGGAAGATAAAGTCATATTTTTTCAAAGTTTGCTACCTTACCTTTGCACGCGGGGCACTCATCGGTTTGCTCGGTTGTCAAAACATAACCACAACCGGGGCAAACCATGTATTTCAGCAGTGGTATATCGCCGCCGCGGTCGATTGCATATCTCAGCAGCTCACCATGTTTACTATCGGCATCCTGAATAATCTGAAATTGCTTCGATGCTTCTACCTGTTTCTCAAGTTCTGCAGTACGGATCAAGTTCGGATACATCGATCCGCATTCAATCTCTTCCATGCTAAGCGCCATCTTCAAAGTTTGGAGTGTAGTGCCCACAGTAACCGGTTCATCCTGTGGTTGCCTTGGCTCAACGTTATAACTCTTGAGAAGTTTAATATGGTCCAACGCATGGATTTCTTCGGAGCGGGAAAGAGCACGGTAGAGCTGAGCGACGTTTTTCATTTTGTCCTTCACAGCACGTGCCGTGAACGATTCGTACATTTTGTGCCGGCTCATCTGTTTGGCGTGCGCCGTTTGAAGATTCTCGATAGTAACGGTCGGCTGAATTGCTTTTTTCTCTTCACTTGTTTTCTGACAGCCGGTGAAGAATGCAATCGTGAGGAATATACTTATGAGAGCGATGGAAAGCGGTTGGCTTTTCACAACCAAAATGATTTTCTTATGTCTCATACTTTTTCGCCCTTTCACAAAAATGTATGATTATGAAACTGATTTAGTTGTCTTTTAAGTCTTAAAACCTGTTAGACTAATAGTAACTTAAGAATTGATTGAATAAATGTCAACATTTGAGTTCATTCGTTTGCATCTTGCTATTACCATGTGTATATTCCTAAGTGAAAGGAACCAATATTCTGTATGCTGACAAAAACCAAATCGTTTGTGCGAATTCCAAGGAAAGAATGGGATAAACTAAAGAATAATCCCAATTTTACCGACCTTATAGAACTTCTCGAGGACAGGGCTGACCTCAAAACCGCAAGAGGAATTCAGGGTGAGGACCTTACCTTAAAACAATATTTAAAGAAGCGTGGCATACGAAATAATTCTTAAACCGTCTGCACAGAAAGATCTTGATTCCTTACCTAATGACGAACTCATAAGAATCTCTAATCGTCTTAGTTTCCTGAAAAATAATCCACGCCCTGTTGGGATACAGAAATTATCTGATCAGTAAGGTTATCGGGTTAGAAGTGGTCGTTACCGAATTCTGTTTGAAATCGATGATCGGAACAAAAAAATTCTTGTGTATCGAATCAAGCATCGGAAAGAAGCATATCGTTGAAGAGCATTTTAATAACTCAATATTCCACATCCTCTGATGATATATTCACTTTTCCTCTGAATGATCTATAGAGGTAAATGAAATAACCCGAAGTCAAGACAATCCCGAAAATCCACCAAACAATTCCAACGCTTAAACCGTAATCATGTGTCGCTGCATTATAAACAGTGATGGAGTAATTCGGATCGGTCGATGCCCTAAGTAGATTGGGAAATAATCCGAAGGCCGTCGCCGCAAGCATAGAAGCTATAAAAATTGATGATGAGATAAATGTATGGACATCCTTATTTTGTGTTGGGAAGAAAAACATACCTGCCAGCCCGACGAATCCTAAGATTGGGAAAATGTTTCCCCAAGGATAGTCGGCATAATTTCTCCATACATCAGGATGGATCACGGTGGTTGCCATGATCGCGCCGACAGAAAAAAGTAGAACACCCCACCACGAATATTTAGCAACATTTCGGGCACGTTTTTGTAACTCACCCTCAGTTTTCATGGCAATGTAATTTGCCCCGTGAGATGTTAGCGTGGAGAATGCAACGAATCCCATGATAACCGTGAACCAATCGAGAATGCCGGCATCGGGTACGACTGTGAATGATGTCCACAGTGGCTCAAAGAAATATCCTTCCTGATTGAGCGGAACACCACGGATTATATTCCCAAGAGCAACACCAAAAAATATTGAAAGTAACATGCTGGCGAATGAAAATGTCGAATCCCAAAACGATTTCCATTTCGGATTATTGATTTGATGACGGAATTCAATTCCGATCGCACGAAATATCAACAGCCAAAGAACCATAACGAGCGGTAGATAGAATCCACTGAAACCGGAAGCGTACAGTTTAGGGAAGGCAAAATAAAGTGTTCCACCAGCAGCTATTAGCCAAACTTCATTTCCATCCCACACAGGTCCGATGGTTTTTATGAGAAGTGTTCTTTCGTTTTCAGTTTTGCCAATCAATCGGTGAATTATACCGACGCCCAAATCGAAGCCATCGAGGATTACATACATTACGAGCATGAATGAAACTACATTGAGCCAGAATATTTCCATCTTCAACTCCTCTCTTAATGTGAATTTATTGTAAGCTCAGGTCCTTGTTTGATCACACGGAGGATGAGCATGATGAATAAAACAGTAAGCAATAAATATATTGCAATAAATCCTATCAACGAGAACAGATTTGTACCGGATGAAATCAAATGCGATGTTCCATCGGCGGTACGCATCAATCCATAAACTAGCCACGGCTGCCTGCCAATCTCTGCTGTTGTCCAGCCGGCGGTGTTAGCAATATATGGCAGTGGAAAGCCGATAAGCAGAATCCACAGTAGCCAGCGTGCATCGAATAATTTTTTCTTCCCGATGTAGAAGGTTGAAACAATCATCAAAAATAATAAGAAAACACCCAACCCGATCATTATGTGATAATTGTAAAAAAGTAATGGAATATTTGTACACCAATTTTCTTTCGGATATGTATCCAATCCTTTCACTTCAGCTTCAGGGTCTTGGTAAGTTAGAAGGCTTAGCAATTTTGGGATAGCGATTTTATTTTGAATTGTTAAATTATCTACATCGGGCTGACCGAAGATAATAAGCTCTGCACCTTTTGT
>CAYGZC010000223.1:0-4992 GCA_964354225.1 uncultured Chlorobiaceae bacterium
ATACATAGAGATCGACTCCTTGTCCGCTGAAGATATCAAAGCTACCGCCAGTTCCCGATCCAGTAATTCCATAATCGGATGCTTTAACGATGGAAGGAATACCTTCTCCTTCAAGTGTTTGCTGTGCCATCTCGGCAAAGAGACGGTTGGGGAAGTTTTTTATGAGAACCATTTTTTCTTTTTATTTTGTGTATTTTTCGATTACTTCTCGTATGGCTTCTGGATCATAAAACTCTTTCACAAGCTCTTCGGCAGTCAAGGATACGAGGGTATCTTTTTGTGTATAGCAGAGATACCGCATGCCTTCGGGACTTCCATCGAAGCGACCATCGGGGAGGAGATCGAGCCAGGCACCGGGACCAAAAGAGTAACGATAAAGGAACGTCTCATACTTTTCGGTATCCCAAAACTGCAACCGACCAGCAGCACCTACCACAATAAGATATTTTAAATTGGGGGCAAATGCGACATCATAAACAGCGCCCAAATGTTTATCTAATATGCCGATACACTTCCCATCTTCAAGATTCCACAAACGAACACTCCTGTCATAACTCCCACTGGCAAGCGTTAGTCCATCGAGTGAAAAATGAACAGACCTGACCCCACCACTATGTCCCTCGAGAGCGCGAATCTGCTTCCCATTTTTCACTTCCCACAATCGGACACTATCGTCAGAACTCCCACTTGCAAGAGTTTCTCCATTGGGAGAAAAATGAACAGAATATACATGATCACTATGTCCTTCGAGGATGTAAATCTGCTTTCCGCTTTTCACATCCCACAGACGGACACTCTTGTCATCACTACCACTGGCAAGTGTTACTCTATCGGGTGAAAACTGAACAGAATTCACACTACCACTGTGTCCTTCGAGAACACGAATATGCTTTCCGCTCTTCACCTCCCACAATCGGATACTCCCGTCAGCACTCCCGCTGGCAAGCGTTACTCTATCGGGTGAAAACTGAACAGAATTCACACTACCACTATGTCCTTCGAGAATGTAGATTTGCTCCCCGCTTTTCACTTCCCACAAACGGATATTCTTATCATAACTCCCACTCGCTAACATCAATCCATCGGTTGAAAAACGAACAGACCTCACCCCACCATTATGTCCTTCGAGAACAAGAATCTGCCTTCCACTTTTCATTTCCCACAAACGGACACCTCTGTCGTCACTGCCACTGGTAAGTACCAACCCATCCGGGGAAAACTGAACAGACCTCATCCCATTATTATGTCCCTCAAGAACACAAATCTGCTTTCCGCTTTTCACTCCCCACAGTCGGACACTATCGTCATAACTCCCACTTGCAAGCGTTTCTCCAATGGGAGAAAAATGAACTGAATTCACCCAACCTTGATGTCCTTCGAGAACACGAATCTGCTTTCCGCTTTTCACTTCCCACAGTCGGACACTATTGTCAGAACTCCCACTTGCAAGCGTTTCTCCATTGGGAGAAAAATGAACTGACCTCACCCGAGATTGATGTCCTTCGAGAACACGAATCAGTCTGCCATCGCTTGCACGGTAGATTCTTATTATTCCATCCCCGCTTCCAACAGCTACCAAATCGCCCGAAGAATGATATGCAACTGAAGCAACACCGGCTGCACTTCCACGCTGAACGACAGCTTGTAAACCTTCCCTCTTAACGGGACCGATTAGATCCAATCCAAATACATCACTAAAAATAGTACTGCCAAAACTCGAAGGTTGATAAACTGCATCGGTAAAATCACACCTACCAAAATTGGATCCCGTGAGAGAAACGCCGCTCAAATCAGCTTTACGGAAGACAGAGGCTATTGCGACAACTTTCTCTGCTCTTGCCTCGGTGAGCTTTGCGTTCGTAAACGTAGTGCGATTGAACAAGGCATTATTGAGGTTGGCCTTGGTTAAATCCGCGCTGCTGAAATTGGCTTCAGTCAGGTTGGCACACTCTAATACAATCTCCTGCAGGCTTGCACCAGTTAACTGAGCTTTTCTCGGTATGCGCTGCGATGTTATCAGTTTTAGCTTCTCAACATCTTCTATCTTATCTTCCATGCCATTCTTGATGCGTCCGGTCCAGTAAAGTATCTGCAGAGCATTCTCTGAGACGTTCTTAGAATATCCTTTTATTAGAATCTGCTGGAGAGGCTCGATAATACTATCTTTCTCATCCAGCAGCGAGAGGAAGTAAACTGTCTTGCGGTCGAGGCGGCGGGTGTTCAAAGCAATTTCAGCATTACCCTTGCTTTGTGGATTTGTAATGCACTCCAAGAGCTTACGAGCAAGGAAAAACTCCATGAATGAGCGGTGGACGAAGGAGAAGTTGCCTTTATCGTCTCGTTTCAGGAATGTTGCCGCCTGCATTTCTCGTGCTATTACTTCGGTATCTTCATCGCCCAGTTCCATTACTTTCTCGGTGGATAGTTTTTCAACGAAGGGTATCAGGTCATTGTAATAGATGGCATTCTTTTCATCGTTCCACATCCGCCAGGCAAGCTCATACATCAATTGCAGTTTGATATTTTTATCGAGGAATCGCCCTTTTTGCTCTTCCCGCTCAATCCATAAATTCGTGTACACATTGTATAAATTTGAGGCGTTTATTTGCTGACCGACTTCCAACTTCGGCAAAGATTTTACAATCATATCGAGTAGGAGGGGACGATGGGCAAGCTCTTTGAGATTGTATATTTCCTTTATCTTTTTCCAATCTTCTTCATGGTTATACGGGCGGGCTTTGCGAAGATACGCCTGTATCTGGTCGTCGTTAAACTCCTGCAGATAAATGACCTCTGCATCGGATTGCTGCTTAAGTACTTTGTACAGATCGGTTTCAACTTCAGATAGGCGCGGTCCCTCGCCGATAAGCTTGACTTGTTCGGCGCGGTCTTTGAAGTAGTGTGTGCGGCATGTGAGAATAACCTTGCCCTTTTCTATTGCTGCTCGCCGGATCTCTGTGAAGTTGCTTTTTGTAACTTCCCAACGCACGCGGTCTGCCATCTCGTCGAACGCATCGAAGAAGAGAACTACCTTGCCGACGCGGACAAGATGCTCGAAGCGTGGAAAATTTATTGCAGGTATCCCATGTCTGCTAAAATGATTGATAATGATTCCTTCTAGAGAAACTTCCTTACGAACTTCACCAAGCGGTATTAGCACAGGTGCGGGATGCCTCAACGGATCATCACGGAAACTTCGGGCAAGATTGTAAGCAAGAAATTTTGCAAGCGTGCTTTTACCAGTACCAAGATCGCCAAGCACTGTCAGAAAGTTAATGCGCGTGTCACCAAGGAATTTACTTACGCGTGCAATTCCGGGAAATTTATTATAAGTAATATCATTTTGCACATCTGGACGAATAAACCAGTCTTCGCCACGCCAGTTTTTGTTTACCCATGTTTCATACTCGTTTATTAGACTTTCGACATAAGTATCTATCGGCACCAGCCCATGCAAAAGATTGGAATAGGTAGTACATGAAATACCAGCAGTTTCTAACGCAATGCGAGTATCGGCTGCGAAGCCCTGTGAGGAAACAGCAATCCAGCGATAGGTTGGATATTTCTTTTGGACGACATTCTGTTGTGCGAGAATTTGGTCTCTCTCTGCCGCTGTAATTTGCTTATCTTTGCATTCAACGACAGCTTCTATAAGCAGTCCACCGACTTTTTGTTGGATTAGAAGGTCAATTTGCATCCCATCAAGCTTTATATCCGGCTTCACCTCAAATCCTAACAGTTGATAAAGCTTGGAAACTTCATCTTCGAATCGCTTCCCTTTGACAAATGCTTCTTTGCCCCGTTTAGAAATATCAAACTCATGTTCGCGAAATTCGAGAACTTCTTCACGCTCATATACTCGTTTTGGTAAGTCTAATGCTTCCAGAAGTTGACGGAAATGAATTTCAAAGTCTTCGGGATTACGAAAGTCTATATAGATAATGTTTCTAAACGTTGGTGGGATGTCACATTTTTCAATCAGGAGCGGTATTAGAAGCCTCTCTTGTGCAAGTATGTCTTGATGTTGTTGACTAAAACTTTCGGCAAGTGTCCATACTTTATCTTCTCGGAAATAGTTTGGGCTCCACACTGCTACCATCTTGCGGGATTGTTTTAGAGCATCATTTAACCGCTTCAATAAGTGATCGCCGGGTTGAAGTTCCCATTTATCTAACCATACACCTACATTTTCATTGCGTAGTCGTTCAGCAAGTTTCTCACACCAGTCAATATCTTCGCCGGCATGGTTTAAAAAAGCATCGTATTTGAATCCTTGATTTCCCATAACAGGTTCCTCACCTCGTCAGGGTGATATTTTTTTCGCTATGTTCCGCCGTCTTTCCCTGAAGCGGCTCTAATTTTGTCAAGCACTTTATCAGTTTCTCTAAACGCTTCTCGATACCGCTGAATGGAAGTGGCATAGTTTGTTCCTCGAATTAATTCACTACGTTGTTTTTTAAGATACGGCAAGAAATCGTAATACAAACTCATAGTTGTTGCTTCAATTTCTACCCGCATATACTCATCTTTCGCAAATAGAAGGATGTTATGTGAGATGATATTGAAGCGGAGTTCTATCGGTGCCCGGTTGAATATTACAACATCTACCGGTTTCCCAAGAATTTTAGAAAGCTCAGAAGAAATGTAATATCTGGTCTTGTTGAGAAAATTATTTGTTGGATATATCGCTACATCATAATCGCTCATCGGACCCACGTTCCCGTCAACGTACGAGCCAAAAACGTAAGCCAAGATAATATCGTTTCGATTAACGAAATAGTTCCTCAATATTTCAATTATTGATCTTTGCATAATTGATTCGTTCAAATAAATATAATAAAGATCGTTTTAAGAACCAATCTATGAGTCGAATCTAAAAAGGTAGTTTCCAAGAGAAAAACATATGATTAAGGCACAAGATTTAAGTCTGGAATCAAACTTCCCCACTTTTTTAAAGTAGACTCATCTATAAAATCATCCACAATGAGTTGG
>CAYGZC010000224.1:0-6071 GCA_964354225.1 uncultured Chlorobiaceae bacterium
GGCACCTACGATTTGAATAGGTGTCAGCACTTCATTGACGATAAAGAACGCGGATGCGATTGCGACAATCGGCTCGAAGGTTGCAGTTATTATGCCTCGTGAAGCAGTCAGATATCGCATGCCGGAGAAGTAAAGTGAATGCGGAATAAGAATCGAGATCACCGCAAATCCAAAAAACATTTTCCACGTCTCAACCGAATAATGTGCATCGATGATTTTGGACGGAGGGTTGATAATTATCCAGAACAGCACGCCGGACATAAGTGCATAGACAAGGCAAGTCCAAACATTGTACTGCTTCAGCAAACGTTTTAGCCAGATAGTCGTGAAACTCCAGGTGAATGCCGATGCAAATCCTGCAAGCAAGCCGGGGTGATTAATCGTGATGATGGAGAAATCTTTTCCGGCTACCGCAAGATAGCACCCGATAAGCGACACACCTCCGGAAAGAATTTTTATGGGAGTAACTTTTTCTGTGCGGCTCGCTGCGGCATAGAGCAGAACAATAAGAGGCGCCAAATATTGAATAAGGATTGCCGTAGCAACATTTGTAGCGGCGATTGCAAAGTAGTATGTAAAATTGGAGCCGACAATTCCGAGAATTCCCAAAAGAGCAAACTTGTACAGGTCTTTTAGTTTAACTGCAAGAAGGTGGCGTTTGAATAGAAGAAAAAATGTCAACAGTAGGAGACAGGAGATCGTTATCCGCATTTGTACAAGTATCAGCGTCTCCACATGCTGGATGAAGAGAAATTTTGCAATCGTTGCAGAGATGCCCCAGAACGTCGTTGCACCGATGATGTAGAAATAACCTTTGAGTGAGTTCATTGCTCCGGGGGTTGATCGGGAGCCGGTGGTGCGTCCTCTTCTGCTTTACGCTTATAATACTTACTCATCTCGTCGTTGCCGGCAATTTCATATAAGTGGGCAAGCTTCCGATGAATAAGTGTCGATTCTGAAATCGCATCTGCGCCTTGCTTTAAAAAATCAATGAGCGAGTTTAATGATGGAATATTCAAATCTGGTTCGTAACAATCGGCAGCATCGAGGTATGGAGTTGTCTCATCGGGTTTTGCATCTGCAGCTTTCTTGTAATATCGCAGTGCAAGATCATAGTTATCGTAAACCGAGTGCGTGGCTTCGAAAACGCTTGCAAGCCACATGTAAACATCATAGCTAAGGTGAGAAACCTCCTTGGCAAGTTTTTCACCAAACAAACACAGCTCTTCCGGTTTCAGTGCATGATTCCAGAAAAGCTGACGATAAAGCTCAATGTCATCGAGATGCTGCTCGATTGCTTGCTCGAACGCATCGAAGATTTCGTTGAACTCTTTCGACGACTCGAACCGATTCCGTATTTCATCGATTGTTAATTTGGGCATCAAATTCTTATGTGCTTGACTGCAAAAAGTTAATGTCAGATCAAATAAAAAGAAAAATCTGACTCTGCCAAAATAACAAAGCGTTCATTGAAAATCAAGATTTGGTGAGGAAAAGTTGACACTTCCGAAATAATTCCGTATTTTCAGCAAAAAATAAAGGAGATCAAATATGGAAAATCAGCAAATTAACCCAGTTGAAGCACCAAAAGTTTCTTCATTCTTTGAAAGGATGACGGATGTCTTTTCCGCACCCGGGAAGCTATTCAGCGAAGTTGCCACCGCCCCGGTACAAAGTTCATCGTGGGCCGTGCCATATATACTCGCAATGCTTATCGGATTAGTCTCAACTTATGCAATTCTTTCCAATCAAACTCTTCGCGAGCAGGCATTAGAGCCGCAGCGGCAAGCGATGCAGGAACGTGTTGAAAAAGGCGAAATGACACAAGACCAAATGGATCGCGCAACGGAGATGACGGAGTCATCTTCAATGGTGGTTATCTTCGGTTCGGTTACCGCACTCGTAATGGTTACAATAACAATATTCGGTGTGCCGCTCATTCTTTGGATCATCGTGAAACTATTTCTCAAGTCTCCGGTAAATTATAAGAAGTTATTAGAGTTGTATGGACTTGGTTCGCTCATCGGCATCCTCAATGCATTAATAACTCTCATCATGATTTACCTGTTTGATTCGATACGTGCAACACCCGGCGGCTCACTATTGCTTCTAAGCAATTTTGATTACCGCAACTTTCTCCACATGTTTATCGCATCGTTGAATATTTTCACGCTTTGGCAAACTTCAGTTGTAGGTATTGGTATTGCAAAAGTATCGAACAAATCAACCGGGACTGGTCTGGTGGTTTCATTTGGTTTGTGGCTTGTTTATGTGATCCTAACTTCTCTTGCTGGGTGGGGAGTGAGGTAAACGTATTGAGCTGTGAGTTTTAGCTATGAGTTAGAAGTTCTTCAAAGAGATAAATTGTATCGAATGGATTTTGCTATGCTTTGCGAGTATTTCGCCTTAGTGTAAGTTATTTGTTTCTTTTAATTTTAGAAATACTTTTCCCACTCAAATGTTTGATTGAGCATTAACTGAGATTGTTGTATTACTTTTCCTTTTACATCAATCTCCTTTAGTCCGACAAAAGTATGTAGATCACCAAGGTCGACTAACTTTGGCGGTAATTCCGAATGAGTATCGATCTGATATGAAATACCAAGGTCGGCTTTTGTTTTACTTCCGTCGGTATGTTCGATGAAAACATTCCGAACGATTACATCATACGCCCGCTTGCCGTTAAACGGCAGGTTCTCATAGGTTCCCATATCGAACTTTTTGTACTCACCCGTGGCAATCGAGTAGAGTGAAGATAGAATTCCAACAAAATTTAGCTTTCGGATAAAATCTTTTTCCGGATCGTTTAGCACATGACCCGATTCTACAAGCAACGTGCTTGTTCCCCATTTCTGCATGTTATCGCCGAACGCTCGCGGCTCGAAGCTATCATCATACTTTGTAATCTTTCCTCCAACAAATTGGTCCATTGTTGCAGTGAATACAGAAGCAAGATGCTTTGAACGGAGTCTAACTTCGTTTTCAGATTTTTCATAGTCAAACGACGGGGAGAGCAATCCAATCGCTGAAAGCTCTTTTAAAGAACCTACCGTGCTTAGCTCCTGGTCGTGAAGATTAAATCCAAACTGCGGCTTTAATTCACGCTGTAGGGTTTCGAGAATCCGTGCTTCGGGTGTAACAAGCGCAAGTGCATCACGGTTCATGTCGATACCTTGTGCCGTTCGCCGTTGAAATCGTGCCGCACCATCCGGATTAAGCATCGGTACGAACAGCAAATTAATGGAAGAAAGTATGCACTTTGTAAAGTTTTCGTTTTTTGTTCTTATCAGATAATTGAGGATATCGCAAATCGCCATTGTGGCAGTCGATTCATCGCCGTGCATCTGTGACCAGAACAAAATAGAAATATTCCCATTCCCAATTGATAGGAACCGAATATTTTTTCCTTCAAACGAAATACCTGTTGGTTGGATTTTTAAAAGTCCGTAAGAATTCTCAGCCAGACTTTCAATTGCTCTTTGAAGTATTTCTGGTTTGAATGCACGCTTAAGAAATGCGCTTATACGGTATGTGTCGTATTCTTGGAAAAGTCGCTTTGAGTAGTTTAGTATTTCTTGAGAATTCATAACTTTTTCCGACCGATTTAATAGCTATCATAATGAAAATAGTTAGAAGGCAGCTCAACTACTGATGACTATTGGGTCACCGGGGAAACTTCCCTCTAAACATTAAGTTGGATAATATAATAAAATCTTCATTTTCTTGCTTCACGTTTGCTTTCTTTGTATATTTTCCTTCGGGAAATGAGTGAAATAAGTCATATAATGTTAAATTGCCCCAAGGGGCATTTTTTATTCAAGCACGAAAATGAATCAAATAGATTTTAATATCAATGAAGGCCAGCCACATTCGTTGGAAAATATTCCGAACCGGCTTCCGGTCCTCGCACTTCGCGACGTTGTTGTTTTTCCGTACATGGTCTATCCGGTATTGCTTGGCCGTGAGTCATCGCTCAAGGCGGCAACACATGCCATTGAGCGAGATAAATTGATTTTCCTCACGGCACAGAAGAATCCAGCAATTGAGGAACCCAAAGTCGATGATATTTATACGGAA
This sequence comes from uncultured Chlorobiaceae bacterium, assembly GCA_964354225.1. Classification (GTDB taxonomy): domain Bacteria; phylum Bacteroidota; class Ignavibacteria; order UBA10030; family SZUA-254; genus CAYGZC01. The sequence goes on from CAYGZC010000224.1 coordinate 4,078, forward strand.
GGAACCGTAGCTAAAATCGTTCAGATTATGAAACTCCCAAATGGATTAATGAAAATCCTTGTAGATGGGATTGCACAAGCTTTCATTAAAACATTCGTCAGCAATAGTTCTTTTCTTGAAGTCGAGATAATTCTAAACGATCAAAAAGATGAAATGAATTCAGAACTTGAAGCGCTTGTGCGTCATTCATCCCAATTATTTGATGAATACATCAACCTTAGCCGCAATGTTCCAAACGAGATACTTACAGCAAACGAGATAATTAAAGACCCAAGACGGAAATTGTTTTTTATCGCAGCCAACATAACACAAGCGGTTGCCGCGAAACAAAAAATACTACAGTACGCTTCATTAAAGGAACAGTACTTTGAAGTTGCCCGTCTTCTGACATCAGAATTAGACGTGCTGAGGATAGAAAAAGATATCGATACCAAACTTCACGAAAGCATCCAGAAATCACAAAGGAAGTTTCTTCTTCAGGAACAGATTCGCATCATGCAGGATGAGCTTGGATCGGAGGAGATCATCACACCCGAACTTTCAAAGCTTAAAGAACAGCTTATACAAGCTAAGATGCCTCGTGATGTTTTTGAGAAAGCGAATGAAGAGTTTAATAAATTGAAAAAAACTCCGCCACAGTCGCCAGAGTTTGGTGTCAGTCGAAACTATTTGGATTGGATGATCGCTGTTCCGTGGCATCAACGCACAAAAGATAACTTAGATGTTAAACATGTTCAGAAGATTTTAGATGAAGACCATTTCGGACTTGAAAAACCGAAAGAACGTATTCTTGAACATATAGCAGTTCTTAATCTTGTCAAAGAAATGAAGGGGCAAATTCTTTGTTTTGTTGGACCTCCGGGTGTTGGTAAGACTTCTCTCGGCAAGTCTATTGCACGAGCGCTTGGCAGAAAGGTTGTTCGCATCTCACTTGGCGGAGTACGCGACGAGGCAGAAATTCGCGGTCATCGCCGAACGTACATCGGCTCAATGCCGGGTAAAATTATCCAATCGATGAAACGCGCAGGTGTAATTAATCCTGTTATCTTGATGGATGAAGTTGATAAGATGAGTATGGACTTCCGCGGCGATCCCTCATCGGCACTATTAGAGGTGCTTGATCCGGAACAGAACATCACATTTAATGATCATTACCTTGATGTGGATTATGATCTTTCACATGTAATGTTTATTACAACGGCAAACGTGAGGTATCATATTCCATTGCCACTCCAAGACAGGATGGAGATTATTGAGCTGCCCGGTTATCTTGAGTACGACAAATGTGAAATCACAAAACGGCATATCATTCCAAAGCAACTTCTTGAGCATGGACTGAAGAAAGAGAATGTGAAATTTGCCGACGCTGCTATTGTGAAAATCATTCAACAGTATACACGCGAAGCCGGCGTAAGGAATTTAGAACGCGAGATCGCGTCGGTTTGTCGGAAGCTCGCAAAAGATATTGTGCTTCATAAACAGAAAAACGGCCAGCGCACTGAACAAAAATCGATAACGGTTGATGAGAAAAAAGTTGAAAAGTGTTTAGGTGTTCCTAAGTTTCGTAAACGTTTGACGACCAGAGAAAGAAAAATCGGTTCAGTTATAGGTTTAGCGTGGACAAGCGTAGGCGGCGATATTCTAAACGTCGATGTGACAATTATGGATGGTAACGAGCGACTTACACTAACCGGTCAACTTGGAGATGTGATGAAGGAATCCGCGATGGCAGCGCTTAGCTACATCCGCTCAAACGCTAAGCTGCTCGGTGTTCCGCCGAATTTCTATAAGAAAAAAGAAATCCATATTCATCTGCCGGAGGGATCGATTCCAAAAGATGGTCCTTCTGCCGGCATCACAATGGCGATGGCAATTATCTCTATTGTATCCAATCGCCCCGCAAGAAGCGATGTTGCTATGACGGGCGAGATTACACTCCGCGGTAACGTGCTTGCTATTGGGGGATTAAACGAGAAGCTCCTTGCTGCCCAGCG
>CAYGZC010000225.1:0-2732 GCA_964354225.1 uncultured Chlorobiaceae bacterium
ATCACTTAAATCTTTCTATCTTGAACAACAATCAAAATTCAAATTGATCTTGTGATTCAAAGTAAGATTTAAAAACATACCATTTTTTTCCCTTTATTACAATTTCAAGAAAAAGTTATAAAATGTAAGGAATATGAGCCGACATTTTATTTGCGCTTGCAACAACCGTATCTTGGTAATGGTTGCTTTTCTGATTTCGACCGTTATCCTTTGCTCAACATTGTTCATTTAAGTGATTAATTTCAGTAACGGTTTCTTTTAATATCACACTGATTAGGCATGTTCCCCATCAAAGCCGTTTCCAATGATGGTGTTGCTCACATGGTTTGCTCTGCATCAAAGTTTGTTACATAATAACTTCATATTTTTTGACAGGATTTAAATACAAAATTTTTTACAAATTATGCAGACAGAAAAAAAATCTTACTCCTATTTTCAGGAGCTTGAACGACTCACAAAAGCCGGATTGGTAGCATATTTAGTCCTTTTGACATTTGGAATAATTATTACCACTATTGGTGTAGACAAGGCATTCAATTTCTTCATCCATATGAAATTGTGTGAAGTCCTATTTCTAATTTTAGCAAGTATTAATCTTCTGCAGATTCTAACCCGCGGAGTCAATAAAATTCAGTGGTTAGGTGAAGCTCATATATGGCTCGATCAAAAATTCTTTGGATTCCTATTTAAATCAAACGATATCATACTCCGCGAGCTGCTTATGATACTAGAGCCAAAGGAGCGCGCGATGATCTACACATTGGTGCAACAGGAGAGAACTGCGATCGCACAATCGGTTTTCTCAAATCTTGCCGAAGATAGATCAATATTCGAAAGATTACTGAAACGTGGGATATTTCGGTCATGGATCTGGTATTGGATTGCCATTTACGGAGTTTTTGTTTTTTGTCTTTTATCGGCAATTTCTCTCTCAAAGTCTATTCTTATTCCAACAATCTACGCCAAAACCTTTTTTACATCAATTGGTCTGGTTGCTGTTTTTCACATAATCATGATTTTATTCTTAGGAAAAAACCTTATTTTCACAACAAAACGCATTATGCAGGAGATTATCAGTCTGCACCATTCCGAGATATTGACACTTCTTCGTTCCTTCACAAAAAAATTGTAGTAATGGTATAATTTTTCTTCAGTATTATATTGAAATAATCAATTCTAATTCGTACATTTACCATTGATTCAAGGATTGATTATATTCATTAAATGCCTTTAAATATTCAGAATAAAACATTCGTCTCCCCCGACGAACCACCAGAACAAACTCTACATCCACCTAAACCAAAGAGATATTTTCTAAATATCAGATATTTTTTACTTGGGTTTTTTATTGTCCTTGTGGTTTCTTCAGCGACCTTCTTGATCTACATACTTCTTATAAATCAAGAAAAATTAACGACACTCGGACAAGAAGTGGTCACCGAGCAGCCCATCGAATCGTTACAACCAACCATCACTCAACAACCTGAGGCCGCTGTGCCACAGGTAGAACCTCCAATCGCTAAGCCGGAAATTATAAATATTCCCAGTACCCTTTTTACGGTATATATCGCGGCATATACAATAGAGCCGCCCGCCACCGAAGAAGTATCCCGTTGGAAGGAAGCGGGTCACCTGGCTTCCGTTGTCGAATCGAACAAATATTATAGCGTAGCATTAGGACATTACAACACTTTAGCCGAAGCAAGATCGTTTGCCGAGGAAATGTTTGAAGCATTCGAGAATGGTTATTGGATCGGAAATACCCGATAATTCAAATATCCAACTACCTTAATAATTCATAGTCAAACCGGAGGTGCCTTCGAAAAACCTGATGCAAAATCAGGGGTTCCCTGATTGACATTGTCCCCGAAATATATTATCATTTGAGTGTCGGAAAAACAATTATATCATATTGAAAACATTTAAGCTTTGAAGCGCCGCGAAATTACAATAATAAAATTCACCATCTGCTGGCTACTTCTTATATTTCTTTCCACTTTATGGTTAGTAGGATGTAAAGACGGGGCAAGCATAACATCCAAGACCGTACCAATCTGGAAAACGTTTACAAGCGCGAATACACAGGGCGTGATTAATGATAACATACACACGATTTTTATTGCAGCTAATGGAGAGGTTTGGTTTGGCTCGGATAGTGGTGCGTTTTCATTTTATAAGGGAACATGGAGTTTTTTATCCCCCGATTCTTTTAGTTATGTTACTACGAAGAAATACCGAAGGGTTGTTGCAATCACCGAGGGATACGATGGAAGTTTATGGTTTGGACTAAATGGGGGCGGGATTCGACGGTTTAATGGAAACAATCCCTACAAATTGTGGCAGCGATATTTCGAACCCGAGATTCCAGGTGTGTTCATTAAAGGTCTGGCTGCATCCAAAGGAGAAAGAGGAAATATTTGGGTGATAACATTATACGGAGTCGCACAATACATTTTTACAAACGGCGCTGACCCTACCGAAGGACAGTGGATAATAGTGCAAAAGGGAAACTTAACGTCCGAATTCGTAAGGTGTATAACTATGAATCCGGTTAATGAGTGGGTTTTCTTGGGAACCGATTTTGGAATTTCATATTACGAGACTTCTGAAAAATTAGTATAAATATTTTTTAAAAACAAGCACCAAACCTTATTCGATGTATTATATTAAGAATACTACAGACGAAAGGTGGAAACAAAATGCGAAGCAACAAAATACATAATGTCGATTTA
>CAYGZC010000226.1:0-5080 GCA_964354225.1 uncultured Chlorobiaceae bacterium
AACAAACTAACAGTTTGTTGTAATATATCTTTTTCGATTAGAAATCGCTTAAATATTTTTTATCATCTTCTTGATGAGTGTTTTGGTGTTTACTGATTTTATTATCAAATACAGACCATGAACCTTGGGCAAATATTATTAATCGTTTTGGCGTTAGCTCTTTTAGCGACTTTACAGCTCACGATTAATTCATCGATTTTACGAGCATCCTTAGTAACTATGGATAGCGAGGCAAGGATAGATGCGATTTCCATAGCCCAGGCGATGATTGATGAAATAAATTCAAAATCTTTCGACAGCAGTACAGTCAGTAAAGTGGTGCACTTAACGTCTGAGCTAACTCCTCGGAATAGGTTCGGGCCAGAGGGAGGCGAATTAACAGTTCCCGCGTACGATCAGGAACCTTTCAAATCCCAAACGGTATTTAATGATATTGATGATTATCATAGGTACACACGCCTTGATCATTCTTCTACCCTCGGTCTTTTTTTTGTCAGGGATAGCATAATTTATGTAACGGATACAAATCAAGATGTATATTCGGCTACGGCCACGTGGTATAAGAAAATTTTGGTAGTTGTGAAGCACCCGAATTTAATTGATTCTCTTATTGTAAGCTCGTCAATTCGCGATATGCCAAAGAGAGTATCTTACATGCGTGATTCGATAATGGTAAAATCGCTCGCTGTTTACCGTGAATATTTCTAATAAAAACATAGTGTGAATTAATGTCAATAATGGTCGACATATTTGGGGCGCTACTTATAGCTGGTATTATGTTTCTGACGATATTCAGTTTGATGGGAAATATGAATCAGGCAAATTTCGAAAAGACTATGAACGTCAATGTCCAGGGTAACATTATTACTCTCGCACGTATTCTTGAATCCGATCTTCTTAAAATTGGTTATCACACCAAAGATGATGCCATCCAATACGCTGACAGCTCCGGTATTAGATTTAAGACGGATATTCTTAACGATAGTAATGTAGTTACAGTTCAATACGCGTTAAGTGGCAATGTGACGACGACAAAAAATCCAAACGACATATTTATTAACAGATCGGTTGATGGGCAGCCAACAATCACTGCGAGCGTTGGTTTAACATACATACATTATGCTTATTTCGATTCTTTAGGAAGAGAGCTGACGGCTCCCCTGACGACGATAATAAGACTTGATTCAATTAAAGCAATACGGGTGAAGATACGGTTAGAAAGTGCCGAGCCGGTTTCATCACCCTACTCCATGACCCCAACATACCAAAGTGTATTTTGGGAAAAGACAATGTATCCACGGAATTTATAAATAAAATATATGGGCAGTAATTCTTTTTTAGGTGTTCTTGCGTTGATGATCTTTTTTGGGTTGATAAATTCATCTCTTAATGAAAGAGATAGACGTGCGGAGGAAGATACGTATGGATATATTAAACTTACAACAGCCCGTGAGATTGGCAGGAGTTCGATCAATATCGCGTTGAAAAAATTATCGGATAGCAGTAGTATTACTTCTGTTTCAGGTAACCTGGACGGTGGTACATATACTGTGTCATTATCTCGTTCCGATTCAATTATGGATATTACTTCCACAGCACGTTTTAGCGATACAACCTACAGGATAATCTCGAGATTATTAGTTTACCCAAAACCTTTTCCAAAAGATTCAGCTGCAGTTTCTTTGCATGTTAATTCGGTTGGTATGATTATGAAAGGGACACCGCTTATTGATGGACACAATTATGATATTAATGGCGCCAACCCAAGTGACTCGGGTGCTGTTCCCGGTGTTGCGGTACTAACTAGTACCGACAGTGCTAATCTTGCAACATACGGTGCTTACATCAACGGCTCACAAGATCTTAATGTAAATCCCGCTCTTCCTGACCCCGAAGCATTTGTTGCTGAATACATGGCAAGCGCAGATTATGTATTAACACCGAGCGGATCGCCATACAGCGGGAATACGTCGTACGGTTCCATCACGAATCCCAAAATCGTATTTATTGATGGTAGTGATTCAACTCATCCCGTGAAAATTTCAGGAGGAATTCAAGGCTGGGGTATTTTAGTCGTAAGAGGATTTTTTCAGCTAACTGGAACTATGGATTGGCATGGATTAGTTGTTGTTTCCAGCAATTCGGTATTCGACTTTGCCATGGCAAAAGGTACTCCCCGCATCATCGGCTCATTACTCATGGGTGGACCACCGGGAAGCACGTTAGAGATGCGAGGCACCGCAAATATCCTGTATAGCAGTGAGGCATTACGTCAAGCACAATGGATCGGTAAACTTCTGGCGTACCACATCCTTGATTGGTACGAATAAATTTAGCAATATTCTTTCCATGTGGGTGATGTGAGTATTAACCGCATCTCTTTTACTTCATTAAAAAAATTAGTATATTCATTTCAAAATAGTGAATGAAATACTTTATCATTGGTGTGTATAATTCAAATGACTATCAATCATGCCAGAACCAAATGATTTAAATAACTTTTCTTCTACTGCTGAGTCAAATAGATTTCAAGCTAATGGGAGTCAGGATGGAAAAAAACAACCATTCGCTGATGGTGTTACGGGTTTCATTGAATCTTTGATTCGAAAAAATATAGTTTCCCGGAAAACAGTCAATGAATCCGTTGCATGGAAAAAGGCGAACAATGGTGATGAGAAACGGCTGCTTTTTCAGATTCTTATTGATGAATTCCGGGCGGATAGAGAAACGATATTTGCGGAGTTCGCGCGTTATTATTCCTTCAAGACGATTGACCTCGACGCTTCAGGTTTAGAGCGGGAGCGTTTGGTTTTTATCAATAAGCTGCTTGATGGAATACCTCAAAAAATTCGTGATTCTGCTATCTATAATAAAATTCTACCATTCCAACAAAGTGAAGGAGATGCATCCAAACTTCAGATTATCACGCCAGACCCCTCTAATCCGGAGATTGCTACAATAGCGCGAGCTTTTCCATATCCCAAATATGAGATTTGTTACATGACTTTGAGTAATTATGATGCACTATCGCGAGAACTTCTCGCAGATACTCAGAGTCGGCCCTCTTCAACCACAATGGAGTATTTGGATGATGATCAAGATGTCCAAATTGATGAACTTGATGAGGAAATCCGGAAAGGACATTTAAATGAGATAGTGAATAATATATTCTCTGATGCAGTCCGTTTGAATGCAAGTGATATTCATATAATTCCAAAAGGCGCAAGAAAAACAGAGATCCATTTCAGGGTGGATGGTCATCTTTCATTATGGCAAACACTCGATGACTTACGAGCGGATGCAGTTGCGGCAGTAATTAAAGATATTGCAAAAGGGACTGACCGATTCGAGCGTAATATGGCACAAGACGGTTTTGTTCAATTAACTATCGATAATAAGATTGTTCGTTTTCGGGTATCTATCATTCCTCTTATAGGTAAAGAGCTTAAAGTAAAATTAGAATCTATTGTTCTCCGCGTTCTCCGTGATCCTGAGGCGAGCATTACAATCGAAAATATTGGCTTCCAGCCGGCTGCATTAGAGCGGTTTAGAAAAGCCATCGATAAACCTTATGGAATCGTCATACTCACAGGTCCTACCGGAAGCGGGAAAAGCACAACGCTGCTCGCAGCATTGCGTGCAGTCATGGATCCAGCGTTTAATATAATAACGGTGGAGGACCCGGTTGAATATTTTATTGACGGTGCACGGCAGGTGAAGCTAAATCCAAAATTGAATTTCGATGAAGCACTTCGTGCAATTCTTAGACACGATCCGGATATAGTTATGGTGGGAGAAATTCGCGACAAGCAAACCGCCGACCTTGCAGTCAAGCTCGCGAATACGGGACATTTGACATTTTCGACACTTCATACTAATGACGCACCAAGTGTTATCGCGCGTTTATATAAGATGGGGATTGAGCCGTTTCTATTAGCGTATTCGATTAATATCATTGTTGCGCAGCGGCTTCTGAGGAAACTCTGTCAACGCTGTAAAGCGGTTGATACAGAAATTCTCCCTGTCACATTAGAAAAACTCGGTTTCACTAAAGAAGAAATTCCGACGGCTAAGGTATATCGCCCCGCCGGTTGCTTATATTGCCTGAAGGGTTATAAAGGAAGGACTGCAATCCATGAAGTTCTTTACTTTACGAAAGAAATCCGCCAGCTTATTATGGAATCCGGGTCATCTATTAACGAGGAGGCATTACGGCAGCTTGCCATCAAACAAGGAATGCAGACACTCAGGGAATCAGGACTTGAGCTTCTGAAACAAGGCATCACAACCATCGAGGAAGTCGCTACTACAACGATGGACGATTAAGAAAGTTTGTTTTGCTTCTTTCTAAAAGATTCAGTACGTTTCATTTGAAATGATTTCTCAAACAAATCAATCCAGAAGGACAAGATCATGGAAGGATATATTCCGGTTGCCACTTATTTAAATGAGGTTGATGCAGAACTTGCCCACGCAACACTTGCTGCTGCTGGGATTGAATCTTTTTTAAAGTACGAAGATACGGGACATATGATGCCATCACTTCAGCAGAGTGAGGGTGTACAAGTACTTGTTAATCCCAAGGACTTTGAAGAAGCGAAAACTCTTTTATCTTCACAAGCTTTCGAAGCACCGGGTCAATAATTATACTTGATGCTTACAAATACTTTCCATAAGTTTGCTAAACATTATAAAACTTCTTGAGTAAGTTAATGTTCAAACAGCTATTCAAAATAAAAAGTCTCGACTTGATTATTAAAGACTCTGAGGCACCTGAGCGCCAATTAAAGCGTGTACTCGGACCTTTTGATCTGATCGCCCTTGGGATAGGTGCAATTATTGGTTCCGGAATATTCGCTACGGTGGGAACAGCTGTTGCCGGAGATGCAATGAGACCCGGCGCTGGTCCGGCAATCATACTTTCTTTTTTTCTTACAGCAATTGCATGTGCATTCTGTGGATTGTGCTATGCTGAATTTGCATCAAGCGTTCCGATTTCGGGAAGTGCATACACTTACTCGTATGCAACTCTTGGTGAACTTGTTGCCTGGATTATCGGATGGGATTTGATAATCGAATA
>CAYGZC010000227.1:0-9279 GCA_964354225.1 uncultured Chlorobiaceae bacterium
TTATGAAGCAATTTATTGGTATTTCTTTTCAGCAAAATATGATTTATAGTTGGTAAATATTAGGTATGGCAAGATCTCCGACTTCTAGCTAATCAGTATCGGGACAGAAGTCGGAGTTCTACACTGTTATTTCACCACCACCAACTTCTTTAAATCTATAAACCACTGTCCAGAGCTTGCCGAAGGAGTACCTGCCATCAATCGATATATATACACACCGCTTGGCAACGAGCCAACGTTCCACTTAGCAGACTTGTACCCTGCTTCCTGTTTTTCATCAACAAGCGTTGCAACTTCCTGACCGAGAAGATTGTAAACCTTTAACCTGACCCAGCTATCAATTGGTAATTGATATTTAATAGTTGTAGCTGGATTGAATGGATTTGGATAATTTTGTGAGAGATAGAATTCTCCGGGTATTAATTTTCGATTATCGTTTGCTAAATCGCTTGGCGGTATTGGTGGCAATTCGGTACTTCCAGTAATTGTAATTCTGTTCTGCGATAAAATGCCGGTGAGATTCCATGAAAGTATTAACTTTCCATCCTGATCTACCTTTACCCAGTAACCTTGTCCCGGCTCAAGTGTATCGACATTAATGTAACTGCCATCATAGCCAAAGAAATCCGAGGTCTCCATACCCGGCGGGTTACTCACAATGCTGTTTACCGGCATCGGTTCACTCAATGTGCCAATGAGATTCCATCCAGCTGTCACATCAACTGTATCGTCGAACGGGGGAAAACCAACGATATCCACTACCTGTTGGTCGGCAAACTTCAGCCAGTATCCTATCATTTTATGCAGCGTATCGACAGGCACATACGCCGATCCGTTGTACAAGAACGCATCCGAGAGGGCTGAAGGAAATAAATCTTTTACATAACTGTTTGTGATTGTTACCGGCAGTGAGATCATATTCCATCCATTATTCAGATTTATCGATGCACTGGTCCTCGGCTGAATTTCTTTAAAATAAATTTCCCAATTCCCATTTCTGTAATCCTGCCACACAACAAAGAGCGAGTCATTCTTCACATCGAAATCCGGATCGAGTGAAAATGATTGGCTCGAGCTGATCCGGTACGGCTGAATCCAATTCACCCCGCGATCAAGTGAATACGTTCCCCAAATGCTCCACTCATTATTTAAATAATCAGCCCAAATCGCATGAATGTTTCCGTTATTAGATACCTTTACTACAGGGGAAAATCCAATTCTATCCTGAGAAATTCCCGTTGGCTCACCAAATAAACCGTCAAAATTTGAATCCCTCTGATAGTTAATCTTCCATGAATTACCTGTTGAAGCATTAGCAAGATGAGAGTACGCAACATGCAAATTAATGGAGTCATCATCGGTTATCGAGGGATCGTATGAGTAGCTGGTTGTATTGTTATTTGTAAGAAATCGATCGGTGGACTGCCATGGTTCTTGATCGAATAAAATATTCCAGTATGGAGATTGAGTGCTGTTAAGATGATGCCAAACATTACAACAAATCGTATCTACCATTGTACATGCCGGGGATTCGGAGCTTTGTGCGTGAGATGTGGTTTTTTTGAACGTTAAACCGGCATCCGTGCTTTTAAAGACAATTATTTGGTATGCATTCATCAAAGCGATGCTGATATAATTACCATTCGCACTGATAGAAGGTTTCTGACCGACATTTGTTAATGTATCAGTCCTTATAGGATATGACCACGATTCGCCGTCGTCGATACTCCGCAATCCTTTTAGTATCCACCGATATGTTGTATCGGATGGAAAATATTGATACCCGGTTGAAACTACATACAGACAAGTATCATCGTAAACAGTTATTACCGGTTCAAGATAATCCACATCGGTTGTAGAGAAGAGAATCTGCGGTGTGATCCATGTTTTTCCCCTGTCACTGCTTTTTTTGTAATAAACTTCATGCTTTCCATTTGAATCATCAGAGTATACAATATGAAGGGCACCGCCTGTTGCAGCAACTGCACACGAGCGAGAAATGCCCGGGCTTTCGCTGAGATTTCTTTCAAGAGGATTATGCATAGTCTCATTGTTGCTGACTGTACTAAGCGGTGTAGGTGCCAGCAACATCTCCGACATTACTGTCCCCTGAGCGAGTGGGACTGAAAAACCAAGAAGGTGTGCAACGGTTGGTGTAATGTCTATCTGGTCGCGCGCGATATCAATCGCAGTGTCAACTTTTATATCCGGACCGATAGCAAGAAATGGAATATGGCGGCAACCGTGGCAATAATCTCCATGTGCCTGCCATCCGCCGTGATTATCATCGTGACGTCCATGATCGCTGGTGATAATCATTGTTGTCTGATCTTGGTAGATCGGATCACTTTGGATTTTTTTCCAGAGTAGAAATATAAGCGAATCCACATCATGAATACTGGTAAGATATTTTGCTGTGTCCGCCGTATGTCCTTGAGCATCTACATGTGCAAACAAGACATAAGACAGCGAAGGATGATCTCGATCCATTATGATTCGAGCAGAATCCCAGGTGACAAAATCAGATGAAGTTGATAATGAAATTGTGGGAGCGTAATCGTACCCGTAACCGGGATATAGACTCACTGGGTACCTCCATATTGTATTCTTACCGGAGATGTAATAAACTTTTTCCTGAGCAATACCGAGTTCTTTCCTGTAGTATTCTCCAATAGTCGGTTCTTTGGGGCGAATAGGAGTTGCAATACCTGAATTATTGGGAAGAAGCTGCCTGACGCCAGATGCGATTGTTGAATGTCCGGCGTTTGTGACCGTTATTCCACGATTCTGGAAGTTCGTGTAGATTGTCCCCTGGGGTCGCAAGCTGTCCCAAATGTAGTGTAGATACTTATTCTGCGACTCGAACGCTTCGTTATTCCGTATCCCATCTATCACAACGATGAAAACATTCTTGGTGCGATAATTGCCTGATTGGGTCATGGCGTTTTCCGTTAAAAGACAAATCAGTACAAGAGAAAAAACAATAGTGTAAACCACTCGAATGGAATTAACACTTCTGCAGATATTCATTGTTCGATCCTTTCTGATTTCTTTGAAGTAAGATACTATATATTCTAAAAAATTAATATGCAATAAGCAACGATAACATTTAAAATTATAGAGGATGTTTTACTCTGATTATAAAATATGAAGTTATTTAACGATATTTCTTTTCAGCAAAATATGATTTATATTTGATAAGTATTCAGTCAACCATCCACTACAATCAATTAGGAGATAAATAAATGAAGAGTTTAAAAGGCACAAAGACTGAGAAGAATCTATTGGCGGCTTTTGCGGGTGAATCGCAAGCACGAAACCGCTATACATATTTCGCATCTCAGGCGAAGAAAGAGGGATACGAGCAGATCTCAGCACTTTTTCTTGAAACCGCCGATAACGAGAAAGAGCATGCTAAACGGTTTTTCAAATTCCTCGAAGGCGGCGATGTAGAAATCACGGCTATGTATCCCGCCGGTATCATCGGTACAACAAAAGAAAATCTTAAAGCTGCCGCCGATGGCGAGAATCATGAACACACAAAACTCTACCCGGAGTTCGCAGTGATTGCGAAGGAAGAAGGTTTCCCCGAGGTTGCCGCCGCGTTTCGTTCCATCGCTGTCGTAGAAAAACAGCACGAAGCACGTTACCGGAAACTGTTGCAAAATGTCGAGCAAGGTTCAGTGTTCAAAAAAGAAAAAGTAGTACGTTGGAAGTGCAGAAATTGCGGTTATATCCATGAAGGTAAAACACCACCCGCAAAATGCCCGGCATGTGAACACCCCGAGGCATTCTTCGAAATCTTGGAAGAGAATTATTGATTAGGTAATGCATAAATACTCATCCCTCCCCCTGCCCTGAAATTGTCAAAAAAATTAGAAAGGGCGTCACATTGAGCTTGTCGAAATGTGAACACGAGTGGAAATCAGCCTTCAACAAGCTCAGGCTGACAAGAAATTTTACATTTTAGTCAATCCCATGGTTCGGGTGGGGGTTGAGTTGAATAGAGATCAAAAAGAAAAATCCCTATCAGATTACCTGTAGGGATTTTTCTTATTCAAATTTTGATTATTCCTCAACATTCGCTTAATTATTGCAGAATCTTGCAAAAAGATAAAACTATTTAAGACAAAATAGATGTTATATAAACGAAAAGTGAGATAGAATGAAGGTCATTGAGCACTTAAAATCGAAAAAGAAGCTGGTGTTTAGCTTCGAGATTATTCCTCCATCCCGCGGCAGCAGCGGACAGGACATCCTTAATATAGTGGAGAAGCTCGCACCGCTTGAACCGGCATTCATCGATGTTACAAGCCACTCGGCGGAAGCATCTTACGAAGACCTCGGAAACGGCACAATCAAAAGAAGAATCAGGAAAAAGCGACCCGGTACTATCGGCATATGCGGAGTAATCCAGAACCGCTTCAACATCGATACTGTCGCACACATTCTTTGCAGAGGTTTCAGCAAAGAAGAAACTGAAGATGCCCTGATCGAGTTAAGCTATCTTGGTATTCACAATATGATGGCTTTGCGCGGCGATGAGCCAAATTATAAAAAAGATATCTCTAAGGATCGTTCTATCAATCTCTATACATCCGATCTTGTAAAACAAATAAAAGATTTAAGCAAGGGAAAGTATTTAGAAGAGATTTTAAATTCTCAGCCGCTCGATTTTTGCGTCGGGGTTGCGGGTTATCCTGAAAAACATTTCGAATCACCGAATCTCAAGATGGATATTTTTCACCTGAAACAAAAGATAGATGCAGGGGCGGATTACATCGTTACACAGATGTTTTTCGATAATCATCAGTTTTACAAATTCGTAAAGAACTGTAGAGAGGAGGGGATAAATGTCCCGATCATTCCCGGACTGAAAATTTTGAATAATGCAAAACAGCTTACTACTATTCCAAAAAAATTTAATGTCGATCTGCCGGAAAAATTTGTGGATGGGATAGTCAAGCACTCCGATGAAACTAAGGAAATCGGAATTAAATGGGGAGTTCATCAATGCCGCGACCTAATCAAGAATGGTTATCACCACCTTCACTTCTATATAATAGATGATACTACCTCCGTAATCAAAGTTATCAACCAGCTTAAAAAGTCATTTTAAGAACACCGCTAAAAACTACCCGTGCAGATCACTGATATAATAGAGGGTCGGATATTAATCCTCGATGGAGCAATGGGAACGATGATTCAGAGCTATCAGCTTGGTGAATCCGACTTCCGCTGGAAACGCTTTGCAAGTTATCACCGTGATCTGAAAGGCAACAACGATCTGCTGTCTCTAACCCAGCCGCATATCATTGAAGAGATTCACAACAAATATTTGGAAGCCGGCGCTGATATAATAGAAACAAACACGTTCAATGCGAACAGCATTTCCTTAGCCGATTATGGGATGCAGGAATTAGCATATGAAATGAATGCCACATCCGCCAAACTTGCTAAAAACACTGCTCTGAAATTCTCTACTTCATCCAAGCCGCGATTTGCTGCCGGTGCTATCGGTCCAACGAATAAAACCACATCACTCTCACCGAAAGTAGAAGACCCAAGCTACCGTGCTGTAACATTTGATGATATGGTTGCCGCTTATTCCGAGCAGGCGAGTGGTTTAATAGATGGCGGCGTTGATATTCTTACTGTTGAAACAATCTTCGATACTCTAAATGCAAAGGCGGCTCTATTTGCCATCGAGCAGGTCTTTGATAAAAAATCTATGCGCCTGCCAATCATGGTTTCAGGAACGATAGTCGATGCGAGCAGGAGAACGTTATCGGGTCAAACAGTTGAAGCATTTTTAATTTCCATGTCACACGTGAATCTCTTGAGCATCGGATTAAATTGTTCGACGGGTGCAAAAGATATGTTATCAAGCATCAAGGAGCTTGCAAGTAATACCGATCTCTACATAAGCGCTTATCCGAATGCCGGTTATCCAAATCAATTTGGCAGATACGATGAAACCCCGGAGTTGATGTCTGCTCAACTCAAAGAATTTTTAGACTTGGGCTTGGTTAACATCATTGGCGGATGCTGCGGAACCACTCCGGCACACATTCGCGCGTTTTCACAATTGGCATCAACGGCAAAACCACGAAAGAGACCGACAATCAAAAAAGAAACAAAGCTCAGCGGACTCGAGCCGTTGGTCATACGACCAGAAAGTAATTTCATCAATATTGGCGAGCGTACTAATGTAATGGGTTCTAAGAAATTTGCACGGTTGATCAAAGAAGAAAAATACGAAGACGCGCTTTCAGTCGCCCGCGAGCAAGTAGAAGGCGGTGCTCAAGTTCTTGATGTTTGCATGGATGAGGCAATGATCGATGGCGAAGCCGCGATGAAGAGATTCTTGAATTATGTCTCGTCGGAACCCGACATAGCACGGCTGCCGATAATGATCGATTCTTCAAAATGGTCGGTAATTGAAACCGGATTAAAATGCACACAGGGCAAATCGATTGTCAATTCTATCAGCTTGAAAGAAGGTGAGGAAGTATTCAAAGAGCGTGCACGCAATATCCGGCTTTATGGTGCCGCTGCTATCGTTATGGCGTTTGATGAAAAAGGGCAAGCAGATACATTCGAAAAGAAGATTGAAATCTGCAAACGGGCATACCGCATCCTAACGGACGAGGTGAAATTTCCACCCGAGGATATTATTTTCGATCCGAACATTCTCGCAATCGCTACCGGCATTGAAGAGCATAATAATTTTGCAGTGGACTACATTCGAGCGGTACAGTGGATAAAAGAAAATCTTCCACACGCCAAGGTGAGTGGAGGAGTGAGCAATCTCTCGTTCTCATTTCGCGGGAATGATAGAGTTCGCGAAACAATCCACTCTGTCTTTTTGTATCACGCTGTCAAAGCGGGTATGGACATGGGAATCGTGAATCCTGCCCAGCTTGAAGTTTACGACAATATTCCTAAGGATCTCCTTGTACTTGTCGAAGATGTGGTTTTAAACCGCCGCAAAGATGCGACTGAAAGGTTAACTTCTTATGCTGAGAAAATCCATGATGGCGTTGCAAAAGAACGGACTGTTGATGCATGGAGAAAGACATCGGTTGATGAAAGATTATCTTATTCACTCGTGAAAGGTATTGTAGATTTTATTGATGCCGACGTTGAAGAAGCCCGGAAGAAATCTGAGAGAGCGCTGGATGTAATCGAAGGTCCGTTGATGAACGGGATGAACATCGTTGGTAATCTGTTTGGATCCGGGAAAATGTTTTTGCCGCAGGTTGTAAAAAGTGCACGCGTGATGAAGAAAGCCGTTGCAATCCTGATACCGTATATCAATCAGGAAAAATCTCAGAGTGGATTAAGAAGCTCGGCAGGAAAAATTCTCCTCGCAACCGTGAAGGGAGATGTTCACGACATCGGAAAAAACATCGTCGGTGTTGTGCTGGGCTGTAACAATTATGAAATCATCGACCTCGGCGTCATGGTACCGACTGATAAAATTATTACAACGGCGATTGAACAGGAGGTCGATATTATCGGCTTGAGTGGCTTGATTACTCCATCTCTCGACGAGATGGTGGATGTTGCAAAAGAAATGGAGCGTAAGAAATTTGACGTTCCACTCTTAATCGGTGGCGCTACTACTTCCGAAATTCACACTGCCGCAAAGATATCGCCTAACTATAGCCATCCGGTTATTCATGTTAAAGATGCGTCGAAAAGTGTCGGGGTAGTTTCAAATCTACTTTCATCGGAAAACAGAGAAAGGTTTATTGAGAAAATCAGAATTGATTACGACAAAATTAGGCAGAGTCACTTATCCCAGCGCTCGGCGAAACAGTATATCACCCTTGCAGAAGCACGAAAAAACAAACTGACGGTCGATTGGAAGAAGGCCATTATCACGAAACCGGTACATATCGGAAATAAATATTTTTCCGATTACCCACTGGAAGAAATTGCAAGATATATAGACTGGACGTTCTTCTTCCACGCATGGAAACTCAACGGAAAATATCCTGCCATACTTAACGATCCTGTGAAGGGAACAGAAGCGAAGAAATTATTCGACGATGGACAGGTCTTGCTGAAAAAAGTTATTGACGATAAGATGCTTACCGCCAAAGGCGTGATTGGAATATATCCGGCAAATTCAATCGGTGACGATGTTGAAGTATATTCGGATGATACAAAAAGCAAGGTGCTGACTAATTTTCATTTCCTCCGGAACCAATACAAAAAACTATCCAATGAACCCAACTTATCTATGGCGGATTTTATTGCACCCGTAGAAAGTGGAAGATTAGATTACATAGGAGGATTTACCGCCACTGCCGGTGTTGGCATTGAAAGATGGGTGAAAGAATTTGAAAATCAGCACGACGATTACAATGCCATCATGCTAAAAATTCTTGCCGACCGGTTGGCGGAAGCATTTGCTGAGCTTCTTCACGAAAAAGTTTGGAGAGAATTTTGGGGTTATGCGAAAGATGAGAAGTTAAATATCACCTCACTCATCAAAGAACAATACCGGGGCATAAGACCAGCACTTGGTTATCCGTCTATTCCCGACCACACTGAGAAAAGATCGCTATTCGATTTGCTTGAAGTCGAGCGGCATGCATCGATCCATCTTACCGAAACCTACGCAATGCATCCCGCAGCATCGGTTTGTGGTTTTTATATCGCGAATCCTGAATCTCGCTACTTCAATCTTGAAAAGATTTCCAGAGATCAGGTTGAAGATTATGCAAAACGGAAAAAGATGCCAGTTGAAGAAATTGAAAAATGGTTGGCAACGAATTTGAATTATCTTGCCTAAAATATTTTCCCTGTAGGGATGTTCGATTGAACATCCCTACAAGTTTGTGCAATATGGTCTGTCCAATTATAATTAATCCTTCGGTTTTATCAATTCCTGAAACGGCGGATAGTTCTTGAGTGGTTCAAGATCCATATCCCGGTGAAGCCGAGAATACCATTGGCCTTGTCCTAACGCTTCCCGTAACAACCTGATCGCTTCTTCTTTTTCACCAAGAAGTGAAGCAATGCATCCCTGCCAGTAGGTGTGGTTCCCAAAGACATATGGACGGCTCATATTCTTGAGTACTCCGATTATTCGTTTTGCTTCGGTTGAATCACCCAATCTCGCAGCTATAGTACCTACATAACCCAGGGTACCAATGCTTTCAGGATATCTCTTCACAAGTTCTTGATAAATGTTCTTCGCATCATTCCATCTCTCGGCAACGTAGTAGGCATTTGCAAGTCCATAACGGTAATTTGTTTGCTGCT
>CAYGZC010000228.1:0-6127 GCA_964354225.1 uncultured Chlorobiaceae bacterium
CAAGCGATGTCTTCACGCTGATAACATGACCAGGTAAGATGCAATGGCGCATTAAGTAAAATTCCTTTTTTAACAATTTCGGATTTTTTTAATTCAATTATCGGAGTAACAATTTCAATATGAGTTTCTGGCTTGGTGCCAAGTTCAATAACTTTGTTGAATGCATTATAAAATTCCCTGCGACAATCGGGATAGCCGGATGAATCTTCTTCAACTGCACCAATAAATATTTTTCTTGCGTGAAGCACCTCCCCCCAGCTAACGGCTATTGAAAGAACATTGGCATTACGGAACGGTACGTAGGATGTGGGAATTTGTTTTCGGTGCAGGTCGGCTGTTTGTATCTCCATTGTTTTATCTGTCAAGCTTGAGCCGCCTATGTGTTTGAGGTACTCCACGTTGGCAACAAGTCTGTGTTGAACATTATAGAAATCGGCAATCGCTTGAAATGCCTGAAGCTCACGCCGTTCTGTTCGCTGGCAATAGTTCAAATGTAGAAATGCTATTTCATATTGCTGGGCAGCAATCGCGGCAGTAACACAGCTATCCATACCTCCGCTTACAAGAACAATCGAAAGTTCACGATCCATATGTAAATAACAGAAAGTTGATGGTTAACAATAATGGAACTGCTTTGTGCTTTTTTACTAAACACATATCTCACATCTCATTTACACTCCCCTCGTTTCCGGGCTCCATATATACTTCTGTATTTGAAGCTGAAACCTGACATCAAGCTTATCTTGTAGAATCCATTCAACAAGCTGGAGCGGCTCGATCAGATTATAAACAGGCGACATCAGAATTGAACAATGACGATAAATCTGATGATCTTCAATCATTTTCTTTGACCATTCATAATCTTCACGACAGCCGATTACAAATTTCACTTCGTCATCAAGTTTCAAGTGTTCAACATTTGCCCATATGTTTTTTTCCATCATGTTGCTTGACGGACATTTGAAATCAACAATGCGTTTAACTCGAGCATCAACTTTACTAATGTCTAAGCTTCCACTGGTCTCGAGCAATATTTCAAATCCTTCGTCAACGAGTCGGGTCATTAAGTCGTATACGTTCGGCTGAAGAAGCGGTTCGCCACCAGTGATTTCAACAAGCTTACAATTGTACTTACGGACTGCTATTATGATATCATCGATAGACATTTCTATTCCTTCATCAAAAGCATACGCAGTATCACAATATGAACAATGTAGATTACAGAAGGCTAGACGGATGAACACACAAGGTCTGCCGGCATGTGTAGATTCACCCTGGATGCTGAAAAATATTTCGTTCACTATTATCACGACAATAAAATATCAGAAATTGACGCTTCAAAGGCAAACTTGAAATAGATCAAGATTTAAGATCGTGAATAGAAGGAAAGGAAGCTAACAGATGAAGATTATCCGCCTAAGGCGGATGAGATTTATTTGATTTAATCAGACCTTTAAAAGTACCTACGACACTGCCGACAAAGCAAACAAGATGATCGAGGAAAAGATATGGTATCATCACAATCATTGCAAATAGCCCACGGACTTGTTCCAGATAATTTAGAAAACGAATATTAAGAAGAAGGTACAGCCCAACGATTGCAGGGGCATACCAACCCGGCAGCAGCCCCATTAGTACAGCAAGGAACAATCCAATAATAAATATCGATGAAATTGTTGATACAATGAAGGCAGGATAGACATTCACAAACCCACGACGTACAGATTGCGTAGTTTCTCTGAACTTCATAGCCAACTCTGCAAATCCGATACTCCGATTATATTCGTTTTTAATGAACGATAAAAGTGTATAATTCTTGAGATGCTCGACTTCAATATCCATGTTTAGCTCGATATTCAGCTTTGCTTGTGCAGCACGTTTCCCTAACTCAATGTCGTCATGTCCGTGTTTAGCAAGCAGCTCCACATTAAATCCACCTAACTTCTCAAATGCCTGCCGCTTAATTCCAGAGATTGAACCAAACAACCAATCTATGGCCGGAGGACTTTTAATGTAAGAATACCTCACCCAAAGATTTTTATACTGGCTCACAAACGATTCATGGCGATGCCTTGCCGTATAAATTCCTACCACCGCATCGATGTAATTTTCCTCCAGAGATTCGACTATCCCCAACATTGTTTCTCTCCCAATTACAATATCTGAGTCCATAAACATCAGAATGTCACCCTTTGCGGCTGATGCACCGAGGTTGCGTGCGTTGTTCGCTCCATTACCATCTTTGACCTCTATAACTGTGCAGTTATATCCTTTTACAATTTCAATTGAATTGTCGGTCGAATGATCATCAATAATAACTATCTCATAGTTTTTATAATACGACCGTTTTATTGAGCGAATACATTGACCGAGAGTCTTACTGCTGTTTTTCACCGGCACGATTACCGAAACCAGCGGATTATATTGTGGTGTTATGTTCATTGAGGAGATAATATATTAATTCTTGAGGATTCTAAAAACTTCTCGTGCGATCTCTCGTGCACACGTTAAGCCGGGAGATTCTATGCCGATTAAATTCACAAGACCGGGCAAACCCCGATCACTTTCTTCTTTTATAATAAAATCTTTTATCGTCTCTTCCGATCCCTTAAGTTTAGGTCGAACACCTACCTGACCCGGAGATAAATCTTCTAATTCAAGCGGTGGAAAATATCGATGAACCGCATTGTAGAATTTTTCTTTCCGCGAATCATCAAATTTATACCATTCAGACTCAGGAATCGAAGGATCCAAGTAACCCATATCGGGTCCCAGCTTCATCTGCCCCGATCTATCAATAGTCATGTGGATACCGACACTAACAAGATGCTGATGTGGAAGTGGATATACAAGGTGCGATATTAAACGACTCTTTGTTGGAGATACTGTATAATAATGTCCTCTGTTATGATGTAATCTGTAGTCAGCAGCGTCTATATCGATACCAAACGATTGGGCAACTTTATCGCTGTGCAAGCCGGCTGCATTGATAACATGTTTGGCTTCCAATCTTACATCGTCACCGTTCGTATCCTTCATGTGTAGGAAATAACTTTCATTCCTATTCTCACAGCCGATGTATTCAACTCCAAATGCCGTATCCGCTCCGTTTGCTTTTGCTTCCAAGAGATACGATTTCATAAGCTCATGTGAATCAACAATGCCGGTACCTGGCACGTAAATAGCCGCACAACATTTGACATACGGCTCAAGCTTGTTCGCTTGCTTCCCATCCAAAATCTGAATCCCTTCTATACCATTTGCAATGCCACGCTGGTAAAGATGATGTAATGATTCCTCTTCCTCCGGAACCACAGCAACGATTAATTTACCACAGCGTTTGTACCAAACATCTGTTTTATCACATTCTTTATAGAGACTTTTATTGCCTGCCATACATAATCGGGTTTTCAGAAAACCCGTTGGATAGTAAATGCCTGAGTGAATTACCTCGCTGTTCCGGCTGCTGGTTTCTTGTCCAAAAGACTCATGCCGCTCGACAAGCAGTGTAGAAAAACCACGCTTCGCGCTTTCAGCGGCACAAGCGAGCCCTACAATTCCGCCGCCAATTATCAACACATCAACTTTCAATCGACAGGATCCTCATATTCCCAAATAAACGTTTAACTGCCGCTCTTGACTTGGATGTTGGAGTAAAAAGAATGTTTTTTACAACAGAAAAAATAATCGCTCCAAAAAATGAAAACAGATAACCATAATATTTTAAATGAGTGGGAGTGCCCCAAAATCTTTTCGATACTTTGTGTATTTCGTGAATGTACGAGGGGACAATCTTTTGAAAGTTTCGTCCTGTCTTCGACTCACCATATAATCGCAAATTTGCAAATGGCTGACGAATATATTTAAATTCATATCTTAAACCTAATCGAATAAAAAAATCACAATCCATGGCATAATATAAACTTTCATCCAGATACCCAATCTCATCGAAGATAGACCGGCGAAAGAAAAACGCCGGCTGCACAAATTCATATTTCCATTTCCAGTACCTGATCAAATCCTCAGGTTGTGTATGCCGTGAATACAGCGGACGAAGAACCTTGCTGTTATCATCGGTTTCAAATCCATCACCGCAGACAATAAAAATATCGTTGTTTTTAAATTCCTCAGCGATTGCATGAAAAATATTCGGACAATATGTATCATCCGAGTTCAGCCACCCAATGATCTCACCGGTTGCCAATCGGAAACCTTTATTCAATGCGTGTGTTTGACCACGATCTGGCTCTGAAATCCAATGCAAGTGAGGATATTTCTTAAAGATTTCAATCGTGCCATCTGTTGAACCACCGTCAACAATGATATGTTCAACATCGGGATACTTTTGATTAATTACACTCTGAATTGTTTCCTCAATAAATCGCGCTTGATTTAAAGATGGTGTAACAACCGAAATTTTGGGAAGAGGCATTTCCAGATTACTGCCCTTGTGCAACATACCATTGAAATGATTTACGAATTCCTTCTTCCAACGATATTTTTGGTTTCCAACCTAACTTTGACAGCCCACTTACATCCAAAAGTTTTCTGGGAGTTCCATCCGGTTTCGAGGCATCGTAATTTAGGTTGCCTTTGAAACCAACGACATTCCGTACGATTTCGGCTATTGCAGATATTGTTTGATCTTTGCCGGTACCAACATTTACAAGCTCACCGATATCTTTATACTCAAATCTTTCCATCAGATATATTGCAGCATCGGCAAGATCATCAACATAAAGAAACTCGCGGCAAGGAGAACCTGTTCCCCAGAGAAGAACTGAATCTGATTTGATTCCCATTTTTTCTATAACCGGTATAATGTTCTCTATATTTCCAATCCCCTTCTGATTATCAAATCCAAACCCAAGCTTATATCGACTTACATCTTTCAATATAACGTCGTATTTTTGTTCTTTCAATAACTTTGCTAAATAGAATTTTCGAATCAAAGCGGGAAGAACATGGGCTGTTTCAAGATTGAAGTTATCGTATGGACCGTAAAGATTGGTCGGCATGATGGAAATAAAATTCGTCCCGTACTGTTCATTAAAGTACCGGCATAATTTGATAGCTGCGATCTTCGCGATAGCGTATGGCTCATTTGTCGATTCGAGATAGCCGCTGAGAAGATATTCTTCTTTCAATGGCTGTGGTGCAAGTTTGGGGTAAATACATGACGAACCGAGATTGAGGAGTTTCTTCACTCCATGTTTATATGCTGAATGAATTACGTTCATCGCTATTGCAAGATTGTCGTAGATGAAATCCGCCTTGTAAGTATTGTTCGCAAGTATACCGCCGACACGGGCAGCAGCTAAGATAACATACTCTGGCTTTTCTATTTCGAAAAGTTTTTCAACATCATTCTGATGCGTCAAGTCGAAGGGAGGATATTCTCTGAAAATAAGATTGTGATATCCCTTTTCTTTCAACTTCCTGACAAGTGCAGAACCGACAAGTCCCGTATGGCCTGCAACGTATATTTTAGAATTTATTTTCATGTAAGTAATAACCTCTCCTCTAATCCTCTCCTTATTAAGGAGAGGATGGATCGGCTACGGAATTTTTATTGATGTATGATGTTCCTTATTTATCAAATCTATATCTGCGTCAACCATCATCCGAACGAGTTGTTTGAATGTCATCTTGGGCTGCCAGCCAAGTTTCCGCTTGGCTTTGCTTGAATCACCCATAAGCACATCAACTTCTGCCGGTCGAAAATAGCGTGGATCTATTTTAATATATTTCTTCCAGTCCATTCCTGCATACGAAAACGCTTCATCAAGAAACTCACGCACAGTATGAGTTTCACCTGTAGCAATTACAAAATCATCAGGTTTGTCCTGCTGCATCATCAACCACATTGCTTCAACATATTCTTTGGCATAACCCCAGTCACGCTTGGCATCTAAATTACCAAGATAGAGTGAGTCTTGTAAACCAGCTTTGATGTGTACAAGTGCGCGTGTGATTTTCCGAGTTACAAATGTTTCTCCTCTTCGTGGTGATTCATGATTAAAAAGAATACCATTGCATGCAAAAATATTATACGACTCACGATAATTTACAGTTATCCAATAGGCATAAACCTTTGAGCAGCCGTAAGGACTGCGAGGATAGAAAG
>CAYGZC010000229.1:0-1589 GCA_964354225.1 uncultured Chlorobiaceae bacterium
CATTCTTATACTTCCGATACTCCGGATTTTTGGAGACGTGAAGGTGAAATGTATCCACGCCATGGCGGAAGGTTTACCGGCGATCCTGCATACTTCAAGCACATCTTGGGTGCAGCAAATGCGCTTCTCGAAAAATCTAAAATGAAGCCGAAAGATTTTAAGTATGCTGTCTTCCATATGCCTAATGGAAAATTCCCGCAGGAAGTAGGAAAGCGACTCGGTTTTACAAAAGAACAGTTAGAAGTCGGCTGGATTGTGCCTTGGATGGGGAACACCTATTCTGGCTCATCGCCGACAGGTTTGGCAGCGATCCTCGATGTTGCAAAGCCAGGCGATATGATCTTCATGGTTTCATTCGGTTCAGGTGCAGGAAGTGATGGTTTTATTTACCGTGTGACAAAAGAGATTACCAAAGTTCAGAATCGTGCACCGAAGCTCCGTGATTATTTAGATAAGGATAAAATCTATCTCGATTACGGACAGTACGCGAAGTTCCGTCATAAAATTAAATTGAACGAGTAAAAAGTAAAAGAGTGAACATTATGAAATCGATTGTTATATCTCCCAAAAATTTAACTGATATGAGATTCGTTTCCGAATTGCTTAAGAAACTATCTATTCCAACAAAAGTATTATCCGATGAAGAAAAAGAAGACTTAGGGCTTTCAATGCTAATGCGGGAAGTAGATAGAACGAAAAAAGTTAGTCGTGAGACAATTATGAGAAAATTGAAATCCTGATGGAAATCGAATTCCTCGAAAAATTCAGTCGGGATTTGGATAGATTGGTGGATGCTTCTACAAGGAGAGCAGTACGTAAAACTATCATTTCGATTCAACATGCTGATACACTAAGTGAGATACCAAATATAAAAAAGCTTAGAGGTTTCAAGTCAGCATATCGGATTAGAATAGGAGATTATCGTATCGGTATATTTGTGGAAGGTGATGTTGTTCAATTTGCACGTATTGTTCACCGAAAAGATATTTATAAAGTTTTTCCATAAAAAGGATAAGAAAAAAAGGAGAACCAATTATGAGAGATGTAGTTGTTATCGGAGCCGGCATGACGAAGTTCGGCGAGCTCTGGGATAAATCAATAAAAGATATTTTTGTGGAAGCGGCACTCAAAGCAATTGAAGATGCCGGTGTGAAGAAAATCGATTCGATGTATGTCGGTGCGATGTCATCGGGATTGTTTGTCGGTCAAGAGCATCTCGGTGCGGTGATGGCAGATTATCTTGGTGTTGCTCCGATTCCGGCAACACACGTTGAGTCTGCTTGCGCATCGGGTGGTGTTTCTTTTCGACAGGCATATCTCGAAGTTGCATCAGGTGCAAGTGATATCGTACTTGCCGGCGGTGTTGAGAAGATGACTGACGGTGCCGATGTTACCGAAGCACTTGCAACAGCGGCAGATCAGGAATATGAGGTATACCATGGTGTTACGTTCCCCGGTTTGTATGCGATGATTGCAAATGCGCACATGCATCAATATGGAACGACACGCAAACAGCTTGCATCGGTTGCTGTGAAGAATCATCGGAACGGTTCGAAGAATCCTAACGCACAGTTCCGTTCTGAAGTTAC
>CAYGZC010000230.1:0-5156 GCA_964354225.1 uncultured Chlorobiaceae bacterium
ACTCAGGACGTTTACTTCCTGGAAAATAATCAGGAATTTTCATTTCGATTCCGATATGCGCAGCACCGGGGGTTGACCCAGTTTGCTTTGGTGAACGACAGGTTATATCACCGCGAACGATCGGTTCGTGTGAGGTGGCAGATGGTAAAGGAGGTGGCAAATCAAACCGACTTTATTCACAAAGTGGATAAATTAGGGACGAGTCAATCAAGCAGCCGCGCACGAAGTATCCGTTCGAACGAGCTTATCACCGACTGGTCTTATCGCCCCGAACATAGAATTGAAGTGGGTTTTAAAATCAGTGTTAGTCGAGCACAGAATTTCGACACAACAACCGCCGATATGAACGACCAATCTATCCGGTTTGTATACGCGTTCGAGGATCGTGGGCAGGCACGGGCGGAATTCAGCAGGGAAGAGGTTGTTCTCTCACATTCAGGGAAACTTTTTCCATTTGAGTTGACAAATGGTATGATAAACGGTAAGACGTGGCTCTGGCGTATTAGTTTTGATTATCGTCTAACCCAATTCATTCAAGCAAGCTTGAATTATGACGGGAGGAGTGAAGGCGGTCGCACTCCACTGCATATTGGGAAAGCAGAAGTTAGAGCATTTTTCTAAGGTGATGCTTTGCATTGAGAATTTCACCTCATCTCCAAGATTTCATCCTTCATGTTTCACATCGTTCCACAAAATATTTTCCGTGAAAAATTTTGGCATGTTGTTAGCTCACGTATAGAAAATATTTTTTAAAATAATCATTTTTTATCTTGCTTTTGTACTACTTTCTCCTTATAATTATTCCACGCAAGTAACTACTTCTTGGGTTACAATCGATACTCTCCAAAAAATTTTGCAAAATAATTTTAGAAAAATACTTATGACAATAATTTATAAATCAAATCACCAAATGAGTTTTTTAATATAACTTAAGAATGATTTATGTTAGATAATATTGCAACACTAGAATCTCCGAGAGTTGCATATACAAGTAAGAAGAAGTATAATTTAGAGATAGGAAAAACCGGAGAAGATGGGAATGAAGATCAGCGTTTATTAACGAGAGTATACTGTACATCGTTTGATTCTCGGATAGGGCGAATCTATGTTGCCTCGACTGATGTTGGAGTTTGCAAGCTCAGCGTACCGAGAGAATCGAAGAAAGATTTTTTTGAATGGCTTAAACGACATTTTGATATTGAGACCATTTCAGATAATCGAGCAAAAAACAAAGAGATCATCGATCAATTAACTCGGTATTTTAATAGACGGCTGGCAAAATATACCTGTCCCATAGATTTGCTGGGGACACCATTTCAGATTCGCGTATGGAAAGAATTATATAAAATTCCTTATGGCTCTACGATCACTTATAAACATCTTGCTCGGCGGGTTCATGCGCCAAAAGCGTTTCAGGCGGTTGGCAGAGCTAATGGCGCCAATCCTTTGCCAATTATTATTCCGTGTCATCGCGTGATCGGTTCAGACGGTTCATTGGTTGGATATGCTTACGGTGTCAAGACCAAAGAGTTTTTACTTCGCCTGGAAGGCGCTATAATGTTATAGTTATCTTCGGGGAGGATGAGTTTTAGATAACTTCATAAAGATATCGTAGGCAGAATCCTTTTCGATTGAGTCCTCGTGCGTTTATCTCCATTAACCCTGATAAGAAAATTTTTCTTGATGGTCACATAATATTTCCGAAAATCAATGTCGTTTCTTAATCAAGTTAATCCTAAACAATTAGAAGCCATCAAATCAGCTCAAGGACCTGTTATGGTGGTCGCAGGTCCAGGCAGTGGTAAAACGCGTGTTCTAACTTATCGCATTGCCCATCTTATTAACATCGGTGTACCGGCATATCAGATTTTAGCTCTCACTTTTACAAATAAAGCTGCAAACGAGATGAAGGAAAGAATCACCAGTCTCGTCGGTGAAAAAAGTAAATATCTTTGGATGGGCACATTTCACTCCATCTTTGCCCGATTGTTACGAATTGAATGTGAGAAAATTGGCTTCGGCAAGAATTATTCCATTTACGATACACAAGATAGCGTTGCATTGATCAAAAATATAATGAGCAGTTTAGGAATTTCGACTCAACAATATAATCCTCAAGCGGTGAGGTCAAGAATCAGCTGGGCAAAGAATCACCTTATTGCACCGGAAGAGTATTTAGAGCAAGCGACCGATTTCTCTGAAGAAAAAACGGGTAAAATCTTCATCGAATATCGAAAAAAGTTAAAGCAAAATAATGCAATGGATTTCGATGATTTGCTGCTCAAGCCAATCGAGCTGTTCACAGGTCATAAAAAGATCCTTGAGTCATATCAGGATCGTTTTCGTTTTATACTAATCGATGAATACCAGGATACCAATCGTGCTCAGTATGTTCTCATCAAGTTACTCGCAGATAAATATCGCAACATTTGTGTAGTTGGGGATGACGCGCAAAGTATTTATGCTTTTCGCGGGGCAGATATTCGAAATATTCTTGATTTTGAAAGGGATTACCCTGAGGTAAAAATCATTCGGCTTGAGCAGAATTACCGTTCAACGAAAACCATCCTGTCCGCCGCCGACGGGTTGATCAAAAAAAATATTGACCAGATTCAAAAAAATCTCTGGACGGAAAATGATGAAGGTGGAAAAATTACGCTATTGGAATGTGAAGACGACGCAGACGAGGGTCAGTCGATTGTTTCGTCAATTTATACAGAATCCCACCGACATAAATTTCAATTTAAAGATTTTGCAATTATGTATAGGACGAATGCCCAGTCCCGATCACTGGAAGATGCCCTACGAAAGAACAGCATCCCTTATACAATCATCGGAGGAGTCGAGTTTTATCAGCGAAAAGAAGTTAAGGATGTCTTAGCATATCTTCGGGTACTTGTGAATCCTAACGATGATGAAAGTTTTTTACGTATCGTAAATTTCCCTAGCAGAGGTTTGGGTGATGTGGCGCTCCAAAACTTGAAGAAATTTGCAGAAGCGAAATCGCTGAATCTTTTGTATGCGGCCGGCATGGCTGGAGATATTGGGGGAGTGACCCTAAGAGCACGCACAAGTTTCAATGCACTTGCATCATTATTTAAAAAATATTTAAAGTTGAAAAGCGAGGTCTCCATAAGTGAATTGGCCCGTGCGCTTGTAGATGAAATCGGGATATTGCATCTTCTAAAGGAAGAAGGAACACCCGAAGCAATGTCGCGATGGGAAAACGTGCAGGAATTGCTTTCTGCAATTACCGAATTTGTGGATAAAACTCAGGAAGCTACATTAGAAAATTTTCTGCAGGATGTTTCGCTGGTCTCTTCAGTTGATAAATGGGATGATAAATTCAATGCAGTAACGCTGATGACACTTCACAGTGCTAAAGGTCTTGAGTTTCCGATCGTTTTCATTACAGGATTGGAGGAGGGGCTTTTGCCATTTTACAACTCACACATCGACCGAAAAGATTTGGAAGAAGAACGACGGCTATTCTACGTTGGGATGACAAGGGCTATGGAAATATTATTATTGAGTCATGCAAGATTGCGGTTTCGCTTTGGCGAGTTAAGTTATCAAACACCATCCCAATTCCTTGATGAGATCGATGAAACTCTTCTTGACAGAATAAAGCATACTCGCAAGTCAATCCCCGCTGATACTATCGGTTTGAAAATGAGTTCATCCCGACGAAAAAAAATCAAGCCAGATTCATATTATTTTTCAGATGAAATGCCAAATTACGAATCCAGTGCCGCGAATGAGTTACAAGTGGGTACAATTGTAGAGCATGATGTGTTTGGCAGGGGAAAAGTTCTGCATATTGCAGGTCGCGGAGATTCACTAAAGGCAGTGATCGATTTCAATTCTGTTGGAAGAAAAAATTTGATGTTGAAGTATGCCCAGTTGAAAATCGTATGAAACACGGATTCGTGAATAAAGTTTCCGTCATTTATCAGAATATTCGATATTATATTAAAGGAATATATAATTTATTTAATGAGGAAAATATTTTTTTCCTATCATCTGGAATAGCATTTAACGGCATCCTCTGCCTTATTCCGTTATTGCTGCTAATCACTTCATTAATTGGAATTTTTATTAATTCTTCTATCCTTCCAATACAAAAGATTGATGACCTACTAAGTGCAGCGATTCCATCTCAACCCTATGCCCAACAGATTAAAACATCGCTAAAAGGTGTGGTGCGCGATATTATACATTATCGTTCGAAATTTGGAATCTATGGGATCGCAATCTTAATTTGGACTTCAGCATCGATGTTCAGCTCGATTCGCCATGTATTAAGCAAGATATATCAAATTAAAACTACAAAACTTGTCGTTATAAAAATCATTGAGAATATAGTCTTGGTGATTATTCTCGGGTTATTGTTTTTTGTCGCCAATCTTTTTTCCTGGATTCTCTTTTTTGTAGATTCAATCCTTAAGGATATTCCGGGATTGGATCTTTTAAATCTTTCGAAATTTGTGAAGTTAATTTCTTCAATTGCATCATACCTTCCTGCTTTAGTAATGTTTTTTATCATCAATAGATTTATTCCCGATAAAGGTATTACCAACAGAGTTGCCATGGTTTCAGCATTGACAACTACTACGTTGTGGTGGATTGCCGGAAAAGGTTTCGGCTGGTATCTTACAGCATTCCATCCATATAGTAAACTTTATGGAACCTATGCTTTCCTATTAGTGTTCCTACTCTGGGTATATTATTCATCGATTGTATTTATTGTCGGCGTTATGGTTGGACAATTGTATAGAGAGAAGATTATTCCCCGTGATATGATCGGGTAAGGGTTATACCTTACCTGATTTTCTCGTTTTTCTTTTATCCATCTCTATCGATTTGACATAGGTTGATGGCAATCACCCTCTGTCTTATCAAGTTCAGATATTTTTATGTGAGAATCTTATTGATATTTGTGTTGTAAACAATTAGATTGTAATCACACACCAGGCGTTAATATCTAATAGCGATTTGTTGCTGCTAATAATTACAACAAACTAACAGTTTGTTGTAATATATCTTTTTCGATTAGAAATCGCTTAAATATTTTTTATCATCTTCTTGATGAGTGTTTTGGTGTTTACTGATTTTATTATCAAATACAGACCATGAACCTTGGGCAAATATTATTA
>CAYGZC010000231.1:0-23705 GCA_964354225.1 uncultured Chlorobiaceae bacterium
ATCTATTGCTGATAAAATCATTATGGATCCTACAGGAAGCTTGACGCTTGAAGGTTACATTATGGGCAGAACATATTTAAAAGGAACTTTCGAAAAGTTGGGTATCGGTTTTGACGAGCTGAGATTTTTTAAATATAAATCTGCTGTTGAGTCGTTCTCACGCGATAAGATGACGGACGCAGATAGAGAGCAGCGCCAAAAACTTGTAGATGATTATTACAGGTTAGCTAAGACAGAAATATGTGAAGCGCGGAAAATTTCTGCCGAAAGATTCGATCAGTTCGTTAATGATATCGTTTTCTTCAGTCCCGATTCAGCGATGAAAGAAGGATTGATTGACACAATCGGTAGGTGGGAAAAAGTTAAAGAAGTTGTGAAAAATTTAGAGAGTGAGGATAAATATTTCGTTGGTGCTGGATCATTGGAGAAATTTCAGCTTCCCTTTGATAACCGATGGGGAGAAAAACCGAAGATTGCAATTATCTATGCTCTTGGTGAATGTGCAATGGATGACGGCATAACTGCGCGCAAGCTTGTTAAAGATGTTGAGGCGGTTACGAACGATACTCGCGTGAAGGCGGTTGTTCTCCGTGTCGATTCGCCAGGCGGCGATGGAATGGCATCGGATTATATTGCAGAGGCATTAAAAAAATGTAAGGAGAAGAAACCTGTCATCATATCTCAGGGATATGTGGCTGCATCCGGCGGTTATTGGCTCTCGATGTACGGTGATACGATTGTTGCCGCTCCGAATACAATCACCGGTTCGATTGGTGTTATCGCAGGTTGGGCTTATAACAAAGGACTGAAAGACACGCTTGGAATGACAACGGATCACGTGAAAGTTGGTAAGCATGCCGATTTGGGATTTGGAATGATACTGCCGATTATTGGTGTTGGATTACCTGACCGAGATTTCACACCCGAAGAGCGCTCACGTCTTGAAACAGAAATCAAAACGATGTATAAAGAATTTGTTACAAAAGTTGCCTCAGGCAGAAAGAAACAATTTGATGATATTGAGCCGATTGCTCAGGGCAGAGTCTGGTCTGGTTATGATGGAAATGAAAATGGATTAGTTGATGTATTAGGTGGACTTGAAACAGCAATCAAAATTGCACGTGACCGAGCGGGGATTTCTCCAAAAGCAGATGTTGAAATCGTAGAGTTGCCTGAAAAAGGTTGGTTCGATATGAGTGGCTTCATGCCGAAGCTTCTGCCGTTTAGTGTAGAAGATGATCCGGTGTTAAAACATATTAAATTTCGATTGAAACACAACGGCGAGCCGATGCCGATAATGCCGATGGATGAGATGGAGATTTGGCAATATAAGTAGGTGAGGTCTGGAAGAATCGAGTGTCGAGGTGGGGTCGGTATGTATATTTCTGTTGGAATCTTTTCAACTAAACATGCACGAAAGTTGAATTGTTTAGAATGAATCGTACGGTAGTTAATAAGATTATCATAACATTTGTAATTTAAAATAATTCAATCACTAACAAAAGGAAAAATACGATGAAATCCACAATTGTTTTCTTTATCGGAGTTATTCTCTTTATGTATAGCATGGTGTTTGCACAAGAGGATGAATATAGTAGTGTGATAACGTTGTCAAACGGAACAAAAGTCATAGGAAAAATAACGGAGAATGTTCCCGGTGAACAAGTCACCATACAAACACGAAGTGGAAGTACCTATGTTTTTAAAACAATTGAAATACAAAGTATTACGGGATATAAAAAGGGAGGAGCAAGTCAACCTGCAAAAACAATAGATAATACCAAAGTAAATACCCAAGAAATAGTTGCTCCTGTAAGAGATACTACTGCTGCAACTATCAACCGTAAATCTGAACCTAAGAAGGTCCGCGAAAAAAGAACCGACCGAACTATACCCACTCCATCCTATCAATATATCTCTGATACCGAGGATACTTTAAATGTGCGAATCAATATCGAGGGTGGTTATAGCTATCGTATGGCAAAGGTTGGAGAAAATATTCCAAGCGATTTTAAAGACTACGTGGAAAAATTGAAAAGCGGATTTAATATCGCCGCTAATATTTCTTATTTCTTTAGTGAGGAATATGGTGCTTGTTTAAATTATTCTAGCTTTATGGCTTCCAATTCTATCGACGGGGTAGTTCTCTACGACAAAATAACTGGAAATATATTAGGCACCGGGAAAATGGAAGACAATATTTCTATTTCCTTCTATGGAATAGGATTAGCGGCACGAAAAATATTCAGCGATGGTAATATTATATTCATTGGTAATTTTAACCTTGGTGTGGCATCATATGTTAACGATGCTAAACTTATAAATATGCCATTTAAAATAGAAGGTTCAACATTTGGTTATTCGGGATTATTGGGCTTAGATTTTATGTTGAATAGAAACTGGGCTTTAGGCTTTGGGATTTCATATTTAGGTGCCACATTGAAAGATGCTAAAGTAAATGGTGTCAGTGTCGATCTTGGGGAGGATAATTTATTCAGACTCGATTTTAATGTTGGTGTGAAATATTATTTTTAAAATAGCATAATAGAAAAAATAAAAATGTAGCTCCGTCAGTCCGAAGGACTCCTTTGGAGGAGCGAAACATAATCTGATTGCAATTTATTTTCTTTATCCATATTATAGCATCCATGATAGATAATGAAATATGAATTCTTCAAAAGAAACAATATCGAAACGAACGCTCGTCTTCCGCTATGTCATCCTCACTGTGATGACTCTTGGTCTCACGGCATTAGTGATTAGCTCCTTCTGGTATGTATATTCCTGGAAGAACTATATATACTACCATCCCGGATTGTGGCTCAATATTAATAGCGACGGAGATTGGACCGATCTACCTAAAATTCGAAATACCGGATTATTGATTGTTACGAAGATAGATTCACCAAGTGCAGCCGCCAAAGCTGGCATTCAATGCGGTGATACTCTTGTTGGAATAAATGGTATCAAATTGAAAGATAAGCCCAACTCGTATTTTAGCGCATTCGCTGGAGCAGAACCCGGTAAAGAAATTCATTTGGAGTTTTTGAAGAATGGCATCATCGTATACAAAAAACTTGTCCTTGAGAGAAATTATCACGTTGATTTGCCGAAGGGGTATTTAGGAGTTACTTCTGGATGGACTAGTCCAGATACAACGCAGAAGTCAAAACTTCCTCAGCAAGCCCAATATATTTATAACGTCGATCCAGGTATGCCTGCAGACTCGGCAGGAATTAAGCCCGGGGACATCATTCTAAGATTTGATAGAGTACAGCTATCAAATGCTTTCCATTTCTCATATTTGATTGATGCGACACCTCCGGGTCGATTGATAGAACTTGAGATATTAAGAAAAGATTCTGTTTTTACTCTCCATGTAAAGGCTGGATCCAAAGACCCTCATAGCAAATCGATTGCGGTAGTACGTGTCAGCGGTTCAGTCCAATACATGGTCTGGGCATACTACTTTCCCTGGACGCTCATCCTCATTTTGCTTCTCTTTGTTGGCGTACCGATCGGATTGATTAAACCGCGTGTAACCATCGCATTCGAATGTTCTGTAATGTTCCTTTGCTATGGTGCTGCGATATACGATGTTCCCCCCTTTTCCGCTGCCCTCCCGGAATGGGTGATGGTTGTTTTCATATGTTTTTCCAATCTATCCACCGGCATAGCTCTGCCGCTGACACTTCGTGTGTTTTCTGTCTTTCCGAACACTTCACGAATTGGAAAATTATTTTTGAAATGGCAGATGGTAATCTTCTGCCTATACATTCTTGCTGTCTTGTGGGGCTCTGCAGGTTTGTTTGCATATTACTACTCATGGAACGTGTCATGGCCGTGGTTGTACTTAATATTAGAAAATCAGGGTTGGATATATGCACCGTTTGTCATATTGTTGATTGCCCTGCTCGTTTCACAGCGCATCGAAACTCGTACCAAACCTCAAGAGAGACTAAAAATCATTGAGCTTGGCATGTTGCTTGGCATCATAAGTATGGTTTTCATTGTTGTTGCCTTGTTGGGATTTCTTCCTGAGTCTTGGGGGCGTGGTTTTGGTTCTGTTATCTTATATGTTCTTGTTGTAACGTTCAGTTGCATCCCACTATCGTTTGCCTACGCTGTTTTATCTCGCAAGGTGTTCGGTATTAAGTTCATCATCCGTAAAGGTCTCCGATATCTCCTCTTATCAAAGGGTGCATTAATTGTTGAAGGTATAATTGTTTTTTTCATCGTCATTCAAATTCTCAGTTATGCCGGGACAGAGTTTCTCAATTCACCCACCGCTGTAGGCGGTGTAGCAGTTGCAAGCACGCTGGCAGTAATCGCATTCGTTGGAAGAGTCAACCGCAAACTTATGCCATCGATTGACCGCCGGTTCTTCCGTGAAGTGTTGGATGTCCAAAAATTACTATTGGATTTAAATCAACAATTATCAGCTATCCGAGAGCGAGAGCAAATACTTCAGCAAACAGCAAATACTGTTCTTCGGGCACTTCATCCAGCAAGAGTTGTGATGCTCTTGAAACATGGGAAGTCTGATGAGTTCAGATGTGCATTAACACTCGAAAATGAGCGAGCGAAGCCAACAACACCCAGCCCAACCCGTCATTCCGAACCATGTCCTGATCCCGACGAAGTCGGGAGAAGGATCGATTCGGAATCTAATCCCAGCCGCTCTGCTCAGACCCTGAAACAAGTTCAGGGTGACGCGGGAGTTGTCTGTATGCTAAAAACCGATGATACCATCATCAAACAGATGGAAGAAAAGAAAGGTTGGGTAATCGTAAATAGAGAAACGCTTGATCTTGAAAAGGATGAGGACAAGCGATTATCAGCGGTCAATTGTGAATTGTTTATTGGTCTGCGTGGAAGCTCAGGACTGATAGGAGTAATGGGACTCGGGGATAAACTCTCAGAAGAGCCATACAGTAAAGAGGATAGAGAGCTTCTTCTCACCGTTGCCCATGAGATGGGGATGGCGCTTGAAAATGCAGAGTTACTCGAAGTTGCAAAACGGGAAGCAGAGTTCTCTAAAGAGCTAGATATCGCCCGACAAGTTCAACAGAATCTCTTTCCAAAGCAATTGCCAACTCCATCGGGTTGGGAATTCGCCGGTATCTGTGAACCAGCAAAAGCGGTCGGCGGAGATTACTACGATATCTTCGAAGCAATTTCAGGGAAAGTAGTTATAGCATTAGGCGATGTATCGGGCAAAGGACTTGGTGCTTCGTTTGTAATGTCGGGTGTTCACAGCACAATTCGAACAAACACAGAAAAGTCAATCGATAATCCTGTTGGACTGATTAATGAGTTGAATAAATATCTACTTGGTTCAACATCAAAGAACATATTCGTTACTTTGTTTTTAGGAATCATTAATCTTGAAACCGGTCAAATGCAATACGTTAATTGTGGACACCCACCAGCGTTTATTGTTCGGAAAGAGAACAGTGAAATAGAGAAGCTCACACGCACTGGACTTGCACTCGGTATGATGAACACTGTCCAGTTTATTCAAGGGACATCGACATTGAATGTGGGTGATTCGCTCATTGTCTATAGCGATGGCATAACCGAAGCGATGAATTCAAGAGAAGAAATGTACGAAGAGGAACGATTGACTCAGTTGCTCACTACAACTCGTGGATTAGACAGTTCACACATGATGGAAGCGATACTAAAATCAGTGAGCGAGTTTATTGGGCAAACGGAACAGTCGGATGATGTATCAATAATTGTAGCACGAAGGATATTGGAGACAGCATGAATCCTTCAAAAGAAAAATTATCTTAAAGAAAGGAATGTGTACCATGAGACGACGATATTTTGTTTGCTTGCTTGTGATGTATTTCTTTTTGGGCACGTCAGGTTTTTCACAGACTGGTTTTCAAGGTGCAAAAGAGAACCCGTACATAAAGTTATCACAATTAAATGGTAAGACTATTGAAGATATTATTTCCTCTCTTCCCTTAGACAAACAAATTAAAAAGACGAACCTGCATCAAGTGACTGATACACCCAGAGTAGCATGGAAGCGGCATTACTCGTACATCGCGTACGACACGACCTACACCAGCATCTCTCTGAGCGCCCTGGTCGTAGATGATAGCGGCAACGTGTATGTGACCGGTTCTGGCGGGACCAGAAAATATGATTCAGCAGGACACGAAGTGTGGGCGGTGGATTTCAGTGGCAACGACATGTTGATTGATAGCCATGGTTATCTCTCTATTACAGGTTCTGGGACAGCAAAATATGACCGCATTGGTACACAGATTTGGACATCGACATTTGGCGGGACAACTTTAGTCACAGATAAGACTAGTAATACCTATGTGGGAATGGCTGAGGTAGTTTCATTCTGGGATGATGAAGAGTATCCGCCACGCATTGTGTTACTGTCATACTATGATGCAACGAAAATTGACAGTTATGGAAACGTGGAGTGGCACATCACAGATACGCTCTCGATTGAAAGTGGCCCAGGTAACGTAGGAAGAAGACCCTTTGCGATCACCCATGATGAGCGGACAGGATATGTTTACGTGACATGTGATGATGCCACGATAAAGTATGACAGTCTTGGCAATAGAGTATGGAAAAAACCTGTCAAAGGATATGATATTACACTGGATACGTCTGGAAATCTCTACATCGTACATCCACTCTCCATCGCAAAGTACGATACCGGAGGTACGATTCAATGGTCGGATGACACTACTGGTGGCAACATTATTCTTCTCGATGATTCTGGTTGTGTCTACACAACCGATGGCTCGTTTACAAGAAAGTATACATCGGATGGCGTGCTTCTTTGGGTTTCCCCATACGGTGGCAAGTCGTTCGTTCTCGATGATTCGGGTAATGTTTATATCATCGGCACGATAATCGATTCAGTTACGAAAGAGGATTTCCGAACTGTAAAATTGAGCCGTGATGGAGCGATGGTGTGGGAAACATTTTATAACGGTCCCGCAAATGGCTCTGATATCGGGATTGCGATTAATTGCGATAGTGCTGGCAACGTCTTCGTGGCTGGGTCTTCTGAAGAATCGCAAGGCTATTCTTCATACGCAACGATCAAATACGATGAATCGGGAGTAGAGCAGTTGGTCAGACGGCATTCCAAGGAACCAACTGTAAGTACATCTGAACAATGTCGTGCAGAGGCATTTGCCGTCGACAGCACCGGTGACATCTATGTCGTCGGCAACTGCGAAGTCAGTTACGCTGACAATGATATTGCGCTTGTGAAGTATGATCCGTCAGGACAAGAGCTTTGGTCAGCACGCTATATTCCCGACAGTACATTTGTGCACGATATGGCAGTGGACAGGCTTGGGAATATATACATCACTGGTAGCAAGACTGTGAGTTATAATAGAGACGGAAATCTTCGATGGGTTTCGGATAGTTCAGGATACCATGTTGCCGTGGATGATTCTCTCTATGTGATCATTCAGGGCAGGTACTCGATCACCAAAATGGATTCCGGAGGAACCATTATATGGTATTGTCAAAGTTCGGTGAATTGGGATTTGTGGATTTCGAGCGACCCTCATAGGTCTTTTGTTATCGATCCTTCCGGAAATATCCTTACAATGGGTTTCGAGACGGATCAAATAGTGACAAGCAAATATAACTCTGATGGATTAGTGGCATGGACAGTACGGGATACAGGAAAGCCAGGGTGGATATCTCTCGATCACGAGGGGAATATTTTTCTTGCTGGTAATTGCCCAGATACTGGCCGGTTATACAGAGACGTTGTTATCAAGTATAATTCCTCCGGGGAGAGGCAGTGGTCTTCGAGTATCGGTTTGTCGACATTTGTTGAATTTCCAGGGATTGTCATTGACGGAAATGGTTGCATTCACATCCCATACCATTTTGGTCTCGGTCATTACGTCATGATAAAGAGGGACTCAATGGGGAATGTTCTCCAATATCCATTTCAAGACACCCTTCTCGTGCCGTGGTACTTCTATGATACAGGCTTTGCCCCGCGATCAATAGAAATCGATAATCTCAACAACAAATACGTAGGAGGATACGGTTACCATGGTAGCCAATATACGAGTTTCAAACTTTACAAGTTCGAACCCGACGATCTACTCGAGTGGGAAATAGATTCCTATACCGGCGAGAACGTCGACGAACAGGCTATTGGAATGAGGGTTGACAACAAAGGCAATATCTACATAGTTGGGACATCTGCATATGGTTCGTATTCGGAACCCGACCGGAGCGTATTTACTGTACTCAAGTACGAGCAGATTCCCACGGGCGTCAGCGAAAGGCAGGCGATTCCAACATCGTACAAGCTGGAGCAAAACTATCCCAATCCCTTTAACCCCAGCACAACAATCTGTTATGAGTTGCCGAAAGCATCCTTTGTAACCTTGAAGGTGTACAACGTGCTTGGGCAAGAAGTGGCAACGCTGATGAATGAGAAACGAGAATCAGGAAGGTATACGGTGGAGTTTGATGCATCAGGACTGACGAGCGGTGTGTACTTCTATGCATTTGTTGCCGGTGGCTTTGTCGAGACAAAGAAACTTTTAATAATTAGGTAAAATAAATGCAATAAGTACGAAGAAAGGAATGAATACCATGAGACAACGATATTTTGTTTACTTACTTGTGACGTGTCTCTTCTTGAGCACGTCAGGTTTTTCACAGACCGGTTTTCAAGGTGTAAAAGAGAACCCTTACAAAAAGTTACCACAATTAGATGGTAAAACTATTGAAGATCTCATTTCCTCTTTTCCATTAGACAAACAAATTAAAAAGACGAACCTGCATCAGCTTGCTGATACTCCTAGAGTAGCATGGGAAAAGCACTACGATTATGAAGCAGAGGTCGTGGTACATCAAAATGAGTATGCTAAGGCAATTGCAGTTGACGATAGTGGGTACGTAAGTGTGACTGGTAATGCTGGTACGAAAAAGTACGATCCCCTTGGTAACGAAATATGGTCTTCGGAAATGGCTGGTGAAAAAATGTTTCTCGATGATATTAGTAATCTGTATATCACAGGTTCGGGGACAGCGAAGTATGATCACCATGGGAATCTAATTTGGTTGGTAGACTCAATAGGATTCTCAGATTTCACTGTCGATAGTAAAGGGAATGTTTATGGAATAATTAAGGCGAGTGCGGATTCCTGTATCGAATTTGAATGGATTGGAGAAGATCCATTTTGTTTGATATCGGTTTCTCTTTACTCCTTTAGAACTGCCAAGATCGATTCTTCAGGAAATGTCGCTTGGGATATCACCTTTGGACGCAGCGCTCCGGATGATTACTCCTATGGACCAAACGATGTACAGTTGGATTCAACGAATGAAGTTTTGTACGTTACAGGTTCTCCGTTTACACTTAAATATGATCTCTCAGGCAATCGTATTTGGGCAAAGGATATCATCGGCGATTGTCTTGCAATTGATGGAGATGGCAACTTTTATGTTGGAGATTCATCAAGAATTGCAGCGTACAATAGCGATGGAATACAGCAATGGGTTGACGGCACCATCTCACCGGGTGTCGTTGCATTCAAGGACGACAAGCTCTATGCGTTGTCTAATACTACCACTCGAAAGTATACGCTGGGAGGATCATCGGTGTGGACGGGCGATCATGGTGGTACAGCGATAGTGGTTAATGATATTGGAAATGTATTTGTCACAGGCACTCATTATGATTCTCTCACAGGGAATGATTACCACACAGTACGGTATGATACGAATGGTATAGTACAATGGACCGCTAATTACGATGGTCCGGCACATTATAATGATGAAGCGAGCGCAATTGCAGTAAATGAATACGGTGAATTGTATTTAACTGGCAGCAGCAATTCTGGTCAAGTGGGGAAGCCCGATTATGATTATGCAACTGTGAAATACAATAGTGATGGCATTCAACAATGGGTACAACGTTTTAGCAGAGAACTGAAATATTATTACGTTGACAATCGTCTCAAATCGATGGAACTTGATGATGATGGTAATGTGTACGTGACTGGGTCAAGCATGGGTTCGATCAATGGCGATTGCGCAAATATCAAGTACGATGCAGATGGAAATGAACAGTGGGTAAAACGACACGATAGTCCACCTACCTCTAGTGACATTTATGGCTATGATCACATCGCTTTGGATCGCAATGGCTTCATATACGTGACTACGAATGATTCAACGATCAAATATAACTCGGATGGTGATGTAATTTGGGTTGCACCAATTGGTGGCGAATTCATATCACTGGATAGTTCTGGGAATGTTGTTGCTGTTAGAAGTGTTATCAACTGGATCCCCTGGAACGATGGAGCACGATCTGTCTATGATATCCAAGTTACAAAGCTTGACACGTCAGGCAAAGAAGCGTGGACGGCGATTTATACTGGGCTGGGGGACAGCACCGTATCCGACCATCCGACTGGCGTTGCTGTTGATGATACTGGAAACGTTTTTGTAATTGGATGGAGTTGTGCATCCAACTGCGATTTTATCACGTTAAAATATAATCCCAGCGGTACACTGCTTTGGGATGCTCGATATGATTATGCTTCCGATAATGACTATGCGAGATCACTTCTCATAGACGATTCGGGAAGCGTGTACGTAGCTGGAAGGGTTGATAGTGTCAATGTGCCAAGTGGAATGCTTGTAAAATATAATTCGTCAGGAGTCGAGCAATGGGCGAAAAAATTCTTTGCAATGGATGATCAAAAGATTTCCTTCGACGGACATGGTGGAATAGTGGCCGCCGGCTCTTTTTGGGAACGGGCATTTTTATCCAGATTTGATCTGAACGGTGAGATGCATTGGTTTACAGCATACAATATTCCTGACGATAGTAGTCAATCCTATTTTACGCCGAGTTCTTTATCCATCGGCTCAGATTATGGTATCTACATGGGTGGTAGTTATTATTACAAATTAGGTCAGCCAGATTTCTTAGTCCTTAAGTTCGATTCAAGTGGGAGTGTTCAGTGGAAATCAATAATTGATGGTGGTCTTGGTTGGTCGGATTATTGCGCTGGTATGGAACTCGATAAGTATGATAACATTTACTTGGCAGGGACTTCAGAAAGTCCGGACGAGAAACGTATTTACACAGTAATGAAACTTGAGCAATTACCCACTTCTGTTCTTTCAACGTCAGAATTACCACAGGATTTTAAGCTTCACCAAAATTATCCAAACCCCTTCAACCCCAGCACAACAATCCGTTTTGAGTTGCCGAGAGAATCGTTTGTCACATTGAAAGTTTACAACGTTCTTGGGCAAGAAGTGGCAACGCTGGTTAATGAGAAACGGGAAGCAGGGAGGTATGAAGTGGAGTTCAGTGCAGACAAGTTACCGAGCGGCGTTTATTTCTACCGTTTACAGACAGGTTCATTTGTTGAAACAAAAAAACTTTTATTGATGAAATAAGTAAAATCTTGATAAACATATGAAACTTTCACAATTGCTGTTAAATACACTTTTACTTGCGTTGTTTGTACAAGTTTATTCTGCTCAATCACCTTCCCCAGATTGGGCACTCGTCCATACGAGAACGATGGAAGGAATCGATTCACTCTACAACTTCAAGTTCACTACCGCCGAAGCGAAGTTCAACGATGTTATTCGCATGGCACCACAGGATCCGCGGGGATATTTTTTCAAGGCGATGATTTCCTACTATCGGTTCGAATTCATGAGTGTCGAAGCAGATTACGATCGCTTTATCCAACTCTCAGATTCGGTCATCGAGGTCGCTGAAAATGTTCTCGACAACGATAAGAAGAACTCCGCTGCTCTTTTCTATCTTGGTGGAATTTACGGCTACCGGGGAATGGTAAAATCGGAGAAAGATGAAATCCTCTCAGCGGTTTGGGATGGAAAGAAGGGATACGGCTATCTGTGTGATGCACTCGAAGTCGATCCAAAAAATTACGACGCCATGATGGGAGTCGGATTGTTCAACTACTATCTATCAAAACTACCTAAAGCATTTCGATGGATTGCAAGCACTATTGGCTTCGATGCTGATGGCGAATTGGGATTGAAGATGCTCGGACAGACTGCACGGAAGGGCACATATGCCCGGAACGAAGCGCGGTGGTGGCTCTCGCAGTTCTATCAATTTGAAGAGCAAGCAGAGAAAGGTGCACAGTACCTAAAAGAATTGACAATTAGCTATCCCTTTAATCCTTGGTACGTCCAGGAATACGGACTTGTTCTTCTTCTCCAGATGCGCCGCGTCGATGAGGCGATACCGGTATTTCAGAAAGCGACCGCGATGACGAACCGGGAAGCCGAGCGCTACATCATCCAGGGCTACTACCGGCTCGGTCATGCGTACAGATTCAAGAATCAATTTACCGATGCCATCGAGTTATACAAGAAGTACCTCACCCTCGAGAAAACAGACACATCCCGTATCCAGGGTGCCAACTATAACATTGCTCTATGTTACGAACTGTCGGGAGACCGAACGACAGCACTCGGATTCTATCGGCAATCTCCTCGTCAGTCAAAGGCAAAATTGGAAAAACCAATGACTGGATTCGATATCGAGCTGCAGAAAATGTCGAACTGGTTCAGTGCTGGATACTACATTAAGGGATTCGATGCAGGGTCCGCGTTACTCGCTCAGAGAGATCTCACGGACGACCAGCGGGGCGACGTTCTTTGGCAGATTGCTTCCATGTCTTTTGAACAGAAAAACTTCACGCAAGCAGCAAACACGTACACGCAAGTCTCGGGTTTGACTATCAAGAATAAATCGTGGATACCGCCGTTTGCCTACTACCGACTTGGATTGTGCAACCTCCGGAATGGACAGAAGGATTTAGCGAAGAAGGCGTTTGAGAAGGCGCTTGAGTTCGAGAAGTACGATAACGAAGATAACATCCGGGAAGTTGTTGAGGAAGAGTTGGATAAAATCAATGAATGAGGAACCGAAAATTCCACAATCAATACATAACCCATCGCGCTGGACAATGGTATTCCGGTACGCAAGC
Organism: uncultured Chlorobiaceae bacterium; assembly: GCA_964354225.1. Lineage (GTDB taxonomy): Bacteria > Bacteroidota > Ignavibacteria > UBA10030 > SZUA-254 > CAYGZC01. The sequence goes on from CAYGZC010000231.1 coordinate 13,023, forward strand.
ATCATTCTACTGGCAACGTACCTGCTAATACAGCTTATGATGTCATTCGGTGAAGGTGATATGATGTCGAGTCAATCCGGTATTACTTTACAAGACTGGAAGAAGGGGCGAAAGTATGCAATGCTTCCGAAGATACGTGCCGGAGGATTTGTCGTTGTCGCAAAAGTGGATTCTGGTAGTACCGCGGAGAAAGCCAGTATCAACGTAGGCGATACAATTGTGGCTATCGATGGGATTCTGCTTAAGGATAAACCTCAGCTTTACTATAGGCTTATTAATGTCCCTATGGCTAAGTCGATCAGCTTAGATTTGAAACGAGAAGGCAAACTAGTACATCGAACTTTAAAGTTGAAAGCCGACAGCGAGGAGCACGATGCACTCTTAGCGATTGTCGCTAATGTAGATTATGTTCCCATAGTAACTGCTGTTGTGCTGCTCATCGTTGGGGTGCTCATTGGTTGGATGAAGATTAGAGATCCGATTGCCTATGTTTGCTCGATATTTTTTCTCTGCTGGGGGATTGGGATGTCAGGCGAAGGATTCGGTTCATGGCTGCCGTATTGGGGAATAGTGGTTACGGTGACGTCGGTTGCCATAGCCGACTCAATGGTTTTTCCTCTGGGATGGCGATTGTTCTCGGTTTTCCCAAACCCATCACGAGTCGGTGCGTTCATGTGGCGCTGGCAGTGGATTCCCTTTTTGCTTTTCGGATTAGCTGGGTTCATACACTACACCAAACATCTTAGGGATCTATTCGCTTGGCAGGTGATTGGATCATTGATGGAAGCATTCGAGGGTGTAGCCGAGCCGATTAACTTCTCACTTATGGCGATTGTGTGCTTGTTTATTATTCCGCTCTACTTCTCGCAGCGAAAAGCAACGCGTGATCGTCCGGAGGCACGATTCAGGATCATAGAATTGAGTTTGCTCACCTTTGGAATTTCGTTGCTTACGGTTCTCTTCTTAGTGCTGGTTAAGGGAGTGTTGGAAGATTTGTGGAGCGATGTTCCTGAGTTTGTTCAAACTATTTTCTTTGTTGCTATCATATCCTCGTTTGTAGTATGGATGCTCAGTAATTTTGCGGTCCCAGTGTCGTTTGCCTACGCAATCTTAACACGAAAAATCTTCGGTATCAAGTTCATCATCCGCAAAGGTTTGCAACATCTGTTTCTCTCTAAAGGTGCTTTAATAATTGAGGGAGTAATAATATTTTTCATAGTTTATCAGGCGGTGATGCATGGGGGGTCGCAAATTGCAAACTCACCATTTGCAGTCAGCGGATTGTCGGTCGGCAGTACATTGGCAGTAATGTTTACTCTAAGCAAAGTCAACCGCAAGTTGATGCCAGCAATTGACCGCAGATTTTTCAGAGAAGTGTTGGATGTAAAACGATTGCTAATGGAGTTGAATGAAAAATTATCTGAGATCAAAGAACGTGAGAAGATTCTTCAGCAGACTGCATCAACGGTGTTAAAGGCGTTACATCCAGCAAGAGTTGTTATGCTCTTGAAACATGGGAAGTCTGATGAGTTTAGATGTGAACTAACACTTGAAAATGAGCGATCAAAACAAATATCAGTTCCAAGCACGGCTGTCACGGACCAATCCGTGACAGTAGCAGAGGCTCAAGTTCAGTGTCACGGTGTGGACCATGACACCCCAGTTCAAGGTTTGATGCTGAAAGCTGATGATTCGATCATAAAACAATTAGAAGAAAAGAAAGGTTGGGCAGTCGTCTATCCTGAAACACTTAATCTTGAGAAAGATGAAGACAAACGATTGTCATTGGTCAATTGTGAATTGTTCATTGCCATTCGTGGAAGTTCAGGACTTGTCGGTATAATGGGACTCGGCGGCAAACTCTCAGAAGAGCCATTCAGCAAAGAAGATCGGGATTTACTAACGACAGTTGCCCGACAAATGGGACTTTCGCTGGAGAATGCAGAACTGTTGGAGGTTGCTAAGCGAGAAGCCGAGCAATCACGAGACCTGGAGATTGCGAGATCAGTACAACAAAACCTTTTCCCAAAACAACTGCCGGTTGTTGCGGATTGGGAATTCGCTGGTATCTGTAAACCGGCAAAAGCAGTCGGTGGTGATTACTACGATATCTTCGAAGCAGTACCCGGTAAAGTAGTTGTGGCGTTAGGGGATGTATCAGGTAAAGGACTTGGGGCATCATTCCTCATGTCAAGTGTACACGGCTCGATCCGTACTCGTATTACTTCGTGTATTAACGAACCTTTAAAATTAATCGAAGAGCTTAATGCTTACCTTTTATCGTCAACATCTAAAAATATCTTCGTCACCCTTTTCTTCGGTATTATTGATCTTGAAACAGGAAAACTCAGCTACGTCAATTGCGGGCATCCACCTGCAATCGTAATTCGAAAAGGAGAGAATCAACAAGAACGGCTCACGCGGAATGGTCCTGGACTTAGTATGCTTGCCGGTGCTCATTTCTCTCAAGGAGAGTGCCTATTACAGAACGGCGATACGGTTGTAATTTACAGCGACGGTGTAACTGAAGCAAAGAATAACCAAGAGGAGATGTATGACGAAGAACGGTTATCGGAATTATTGAACGATGTATCTGAATTAGACGCAACTGCAATGATGAACAAAATACTGAAATCAGTTGATGGATTTGCTTCAGGTGCAGAGCAGGCGGATGATATTTCGGTGATTGTTGTCAAGCGAAAATAAATCAACAATCAAACCAAAATCTTGAAGGAGTGCGGAGGATTGTTTATATTAAACTATCATGAAGCAATATTTACGCATTCTATCACATCTTAAAGAATTTTGGAAGCCGCTCGCCATCTCAACGGCATCCAATATCATGTACGTTATATTTGCTACACTCTCTGTCGGTTCCGTGATGCCGTTTATCGATATTATTTTCAATCCACCAGCACAGGTTAATCAGCAGCCGATTGAATTCAATCTCTTCCAGCTACGCGAATATATTTCATTGCAGTTAAATCAGTTAATCCTGCACTACAATCGTCTCGATTTGTTAATAGGTCTTTGTTTAGGAATCGTACTAACATTCTTCTTAAAGAATTTCTTCTTTTATCTTCAGGGATATTTCTTGGCAACAGTTGAGCAGGGCTTCACTCACCGCCTGCGCGACAAGCTTTATGCACACCTACACCAGCTCTCGATGAGTTTCTTTAATAACGAGCGTAAAGGCAACTTGATATCAACAATCATCAATGATGTTCGTGTAGTTCAGGAATCTGTGTCGGTTGCGTTAAACGGTGCTTTCCGGGATCCTGTTCAAATTATTCTCTATTCATTGGTTCTCTTTTTCTTCGATTGGTCGTTATCATTATTTTTATGTGTATTATTGCCGGTCACTGGAATTCTTATCACCAAATTGGGAGATATGTTAAAACGAGAAAGTAAATTAGCACAGGAGAGAATGGCGGACGTTATATCAGTATTATCAGAGACTCTCTCCAATGTGCGTGTTGTGAAGGCGTTCAGGATGGAGGAATTCGAGATTAAAAAATTCACGCATCATACATTCAGTTACTTCAAGACGATGCGAGGCATACAGCGACGTAAAAATCTTGCAAGTCCTCTAACAGAATTTCTCGGAGTGATAACAATCGCTATTATACTCTGGTTCATTGGTAAAAATGTTATCCAAGGGACTACTGCTATGACACCCGGCGCATTATTATTGTACATCGGAATCATCGTCCAAATGCTTCCCTCGCTTAAAGCATTCGGATTGGTATTCAATAGTGTGCAGGAAGGGATAGCTGCAGGCAATCGCATAATGGCAATTTTAGATAACGCACCGAAAATTATTGATAAACCAAATGCTTTTGTCACCAACAATTTTAAAGATAAGATCAAGTTTGAAAATGTTTACTTTAAATATGAGACGGGTGAAGTAGTTCTAAAAGATATTAATTGTGAAATTAAAAAAGGTGAGACAGTTGCAATCGTGGGACCTAGCGGTGCAGGTAAATCGACTTTAGTTGATTTAATCCCACGCTTTTATGATATTACGGATGGAAAAGTTACAATTGATGGAACTGACGTCCGCGACATCACTATGGATTCGCTTCGCTCACTTATGGGAATCGTTACGCAGGAGACAATCTTGTTTAACGATTCAGTTCGGAATAATATTGCATATGGTCATCAAGAAATCGAGTTTGAAAAAATTGTGGCAGCAGCGAAGGTTGCAAACGCACACGATTTTATCTTGGCACTGCCGGAAGGATACGATACGTTCATCGGTGATCGCGGGGTGAAAGTCTCGGGTGGTGAGCGCCAACGGATTTCGCTTGCGCGAGCTATACTCAAAAATCCTCCCATATTAATTTTAGACGAAGCAACCTCGGCGCTCGACACGGAATCTGAGATACTTGTCCAGCAAGCGATTGAGCGATTGATGGTTGGGCGGACTTCAATCATCATCGCCCACCGGCTTTCCACGGTTCAGCGTGCCGATAGAATCATCGTTTTGGAAAATGGGCACATAGCCGAGGTTGGAAAACATATCTCGCTGCTGTCAAAAAGTAACAGTCTCTATAAGAAATTATACGAGCTGCAATTCCAGGTTTAATACATACTCCCCAAGATGAAAATTAGTGGATTCACATTCGTACGTAATGCGAACAAGTTTGGTTATCCGGTCGTCGAATCAATTCAATCCATGCTGCCCTTATGCGATGAGGTAGTTGTTGCCGTCGGTGATTCACAGGATGGAACACTCGATCTTATTCAAAATATCGGATCCGATAAGATCAATATCATCGAAACAGTATGGGATAACAAGCTTCGTCAAGGTGGACACATTCTTGCTCAACAAACAAACGTCGCCCTAAGCCATTGCCAGTACGATTGGTGTTTTTACCTTCAAGCCGATGAAGTAATTCACGAGCAATTTTATCCCGAAGTACATGAAGCGATGAAGAAATATTTTGTAGAACAACGCGTTCAGGGTTTACTATTTGATTATGTACATTTCTATGGAAGTTATTGGATGATTGGAACGGGCAGGAATTGGTATAGAAGGGAAATCAGAATAATTCGCAATCATATTGGTGTTCAGTCATATAGGGACGCTCAAGGTTTTCGTTTGAACGGAAATAAAATTCAAGTTAAACATATCGACGCTCAAATCTTCCATTATGGATGGGCAAAACCGGCGGACCTGATGACCGCAAAACAAAAAAATCTTGACCGCTTCTGGCATTCCGATGGTGCGATCAAACAAAAGTATTCGAGCACTGACTTTCATATTTATGAGAAGCTCGCCGAGGTGGAGCGATTCACAGGAACACATCCAAAAGTTATGGCAAATAGAATCTCAAACGCTCCACAACAGGACAATCATCCGGATATTCTTATCGGAAAGAAAAAGAGGGGATGGCTTCGGTGGCTTGAGCAGGATGTGTTTCATACTCGGTTCGGTGAGTACAAAAATTATAAATTAATCTAATCGACTTGGCATTGAGCAGCAATATAGGACAGCAATCTTATTATCTCAAAGTACTCATAAAACGTCTTTTAATAGTATTGCTCTTTTTTACAGCTTGCCGCTTATTATTTTACTTTTTCAATCACCAATACTTTTCAGATAACACCTTTTTCGAGGTTCTTACTGCATTTTATTACGGGATTCGTTTTGATATTTCGGCGATTTTATATTTCAACATCATTGTCATTTTGCTTCATCTCATTCCAAATCCATTAAGGGAAAAGAATACTTATCAAGTCATTATAAAAGTATTTTTCTATCTTTTTAATTCTTTTGCGATCCTGTTTAGTATTATTGATGTCGAGTATTTCAAATTTACAAAAAAGAGAATGACGTTCGATGTTTTTGGAATGAGAAGCGATTGGTTCAATCAATTCACTCAATACCTAAAAGACTTTTGGTACCTGACACTGATTTTTATTCTTTTTCTTGTCTTGATCGCGATGTTATATCGTAGGACGGAAATTCAACTACTTCAGACAAAGATTAATTATTTCGTCCAAATATTTTATCTCATCCTTCTCGGTGCTCTATTTATCGTCGGTGTTAGGGGTGGTATCCAGCTTAAACCGATTCGGATTATAGATGCTGCTCTTTATGGAAATCCACAAAATACTCCGCTTGTTTTGAATACACCTTTTACCATGCTGCGGACCTACGGCAGAAAAAGAATATCTGAGGTTAATCACTTTACAGGGGCGGAAAGGGAAAAACTTTTATCGATTATTCATCGCGGTCGCCCGGTTCAACCGTTTAAGAAAAATAATGCTGTGATTATCATCGTTGAAAGTCTATCACGAGAATTCATTGGAAGATTGAACTCATTCCCGGGCATCACGCCATTTCTGGATTCTCTTTGCAATGAAGCTCTGCTATGTTCCAATGCTTATTCCAATGGAACACGATCAATGGAGGCGCTTCCAGCAATTTTGGCAAGCATCCCAAACTTAATGGATGATTCCTACATTTTTTCAATCTATCAGGGTAATAGAATAAACAGCATCGGAAGTATTTTACATAAAATGGGATACAGCACTTCATTCTTTCACGGTGGGACGAACGGAACGATGGGCTTTGATAGTTTTATAAAGATGGCTGGATTTGAAAATTATTATGGACGAACTGAGTACAACAATGATAACGATTACGATGGCTTCTGGGGCATTTACGATGAGCAATTTCTTCAGTTCGTCGCAAAGAAACTTGATGAATCACCATCTCCATTCTGTACGACGATATTTACACTTTCCTCGCATCATCCATACAATATCCCGTCAAAATACAACAAAGAATTTCAGGATGCGAGATTTCCGATTCATCGGGCAATCATGTACACCGATTATTCTCTGCGTAAGTTTTTTGAAACTGCATCAGCAATGAAGTGGTACGAAAACACTTTATTTATCATAACAGGAGATCATACACCTGCCGAAACAGATCATCCGTTTTATCAGACTCCAGTGGGAACATATGCCTTACCAATAATTTTTTATAAACCAAATAGTGAATTGCACGGCATTTATCAAAATCTGACTCAACATATCGATATCATGCCCTCGATCTTGGATTATTTACACTACGAAGACGATTTTATTTCGTTCGGCAACAGTATTTTTGATACAACCAAACCTCGGTATACGGTGAATCTCTTAAACGATATCTATCAAATATTCAGTGAAGATTATATTTTACAGTTCAACGGAGAAACAAGCATTCAGTTGTGTAAATATAAAACGGATAGTCTTCTATCGATGAATGTTTTGAACTCTGAGCCACAAGTGAAACTGCAATTGGAAAATCACCTGAAAGCTTTCATCCAAATTTACAATCATGCGTTGATTAACAATGAGATGTCAGATGCGGCTCTGTTTAATCAGAAGATAAATAAATGAAAAAACTTAGATGAAGAACGATGTATCTGTAATAATACCAAACTGGAATGGGAAACATTTGCTTGAAAAATATTTACCCTCAGTATTTGAATCTATATATGAAGCGAGTGTTTCCAGTGAAGTTATTGTGATCGACGATGGGAGCACGGATGATAGTATCAAGTTTCTGCAAGAAAATTATCCGAACATTCATCTGATCCGGAATAATACAAATCGAGGATTTGCGATCACATGTAACAAGGGTATTGAGTGTGCAAAATATCGCTGGGTGCTGCTCTTAAATAATGATGTGTCGCTCACGAAGGATTACATTAAAATATTATTATCCAATGGAGATGTAGATAATCTTTTCTCAGTAAGCGGTAAGATATTAGAAATGGGAACCGAGAAAATTATTGATGGAGGAAAGTTGGGTGAGTTTCGTGGTGGAAATTATCGAGTCACTCGTAATTTTATGGTTGAAGATTTAAACTCAACGAGGCAGACTTATTATACATTTTATAATCCCGCCACATGCTGTTTGTATGATCGGGATAAACTTCTGGCTTTGAATGGCTTTGATGAGATGTTCAGTCCATTTTATTGGGAAGATACCGATATTGCTTATCGTGCATGGAAGCGGGGATGGATTTCGATCTTCGAGCCGCATGCGAACGCGTATCATGTCCCCAGTACAACAATAGGTTTAGTTATCAGGAAAAAGCAGATTTATATCGTTTCTCGGCGAAACAAGTTTTTCTTTCACTGGAAAAATTTAACTGATATCTCCCTTATATTTCAGCATACCGTATCACTATTGTTGGTTGCGGTTTTTCGGTGGCTTCTCTTGGATTTTAAATTTTATGTTGCTTTATTCTCGGCACTTAGAAAATATCCAGAGGTACGCAAGAAAAGGAAAGTTGAAATAAAATATCGGAAATTAACCGACACAGATGTAATGAAATATATTGATACGGGCATTTCTGGTTTAAAGACGAGCTTTTTTTAATTCGCTTGGTGTTGTGATTACTTACTCTTATATTTGTATCTGATTCAAAAAAGATTATTCAAATACAATGCAATTACGCGAACATCTTACTACCGAAAAGTTGAACAAATTCATTGTTGGGTGCCTATTCACAATGGTATTCTGCTCAACCTTTTCAATCGCACTAACACAAATCGCTTACTACACAGTTCTTGTTATTTGGTTGAGCTTAATCGTAATGAAGAAAGAAAAATTTCAACCGACACCTCTTGATTTGTGGTTTTCATTATACCTGGTCATCGAATTAGTTACAACGATTTTTGCATACGATCGTATCGATGCCTTATTACATATTCAAAAACGACTTCTACTTTTACCGATCGTCTACCTCATTTTCCAATATATCGATACACGTGAACGGATTATGAGAATACTTATGACATTGTTTATTTCTGCTGCCATTGTAGGTCTTCTAAGTAGTGTCTCGATACTACTTCAGTTCTCAGAATACGCACATTATATCAAGCGTTTTGATATTTATAATCACTATATGACCATTGGCGGAATATCTATGTTTATGCTTTTATTGATGATTCCATTTAGTTTGAATCGCCAGACTACCTTTACCCAAAGAATTCTATTGATAATTGGTGTGGCTGCAATTTTATTTACTCTAATCTTTACTTTTACAAGAAGTTCCTGGCTCGGATTAATTACTGGGATCATTGTTCTCGCGATCCTTAGATTTAAAAAACTCCTTTATCTCTTTTTTGTTGTAGTGGCAGGTATTGTAATTTTCGGAAGTCCGGAGCTGCACGCTCGTTTCCTTTCCATCTTCGATCCTACTGATCCAAGCAATGATCTGCGTCTTAGAATGTGGACCGTTGGTTTAAAAATATTTCAAGACCATCCAATCTTAGGCGTCGGTGATATAAGTTTGAATGCATTGAATGACGCATATTCCCAGCACAGAATGGATTTCGGTCATATGCATAATAATTTCGTACAATGGCTTGTAACTACTGGAACGGTTGGTTTCGTCATTGTTATATTATGGTTTATCAAAATCTGGAATTTGTTTTGGTCAGCATATCGAAAGATGAAAGATGATCGGCTCTACGGTTCATTCACAGCCGGCGCAGTGGCTGTCTTTGTTGGCTTTCATGTAAATGGTTTGTTCGAATGGAACTTTGGTGACGCTGAAATCTATACACTGTTCTGGATCATTGTTGGTCTTGTGCTATCAGTAAGAAAACAGAATGAGGCAGTTTCTCGTCCCCAAACAACATGAAGAATCAAAAACTTAATATACTTTATCTTTGTTCATCTCAAGCTTGGGGTGGGACAGAACTTTTTGCAGTCGACCTAGCAAAAAGTTTTTTGGATCGTGGACACAAAATAATATTTGCGGCACATCCCAAAAGTCGGATAATTAGAGAAGCTCAGAATACTGATGTAAAGACCGTACAGATGAATTTCATTCGTCATTTCGACCCGTTCACTGTACTTAAACTTATAAAAATACTTCATCAACAGAAAATCGATATTATCCATTGTCATCTTTCTCGGGACCTGGTACATGTATATTGGGCAGTGAAATTCTCTCGAAGGATCCCGGTTATTTTACATAAGCATGTGTCGTCCGGTCTTTCAAAAAAAGATTTTTTCCATCGTCAAATATATTCCAAGGTATCGAGAGTTGTCGTATTATCAAATTTTGTTAGGAGGAGTATAATCGATACCTGCCCCATATCACCTGATAAAGTTGTAATCATCCCTGGTGGTGTGAATCTTAGGGAATATGATGTTGCCCCGGAGGTTCGTTCCCAGATCAGGAAAGGATGGGAGATCGGAAACGATACTATTGTTTTTGGAACTGTATGCCGAATTGATAAAGCAAAAGGTTTAGAAGATGTAGTCCGTGCATTCGCAGAGCTTGTTAAAAATAGATTAAGAGTGCGCTTGGTTATAGTTGGTGAATCTACTATTGGTGGGACAGATTTTAAACCAGAGTTACAATCACTGATAGAATCCTTAGGGATTGAGAAAGAAGTTATCTTTATCGGTTACCGATCAGATATACCTCAATTATTATCTGCTTTTGATATTTTTATTTTAGCGTCTCATGAAGAAGCTTTCGGTTTGGTGTTAATTGAAGCTCTCGCAGCCCGCCTGCCAGTTATAGCAACACGTGCCGGAGGAACCCCCGATATCGTCGAAGATGGAGTTTGTGGATTATTAGTCTCGCCTCGAGATCATGAGGGATTATATGCTGTTATGCATCAGATGTTAATGGACGAATCACATCGGAATAAATT
>CAYGZC010000232.1:0-9170 GCA_964354225.1 uncultured Chlorobiaceae bacterium
CACTTCAAGAGCTGTTAAAATAGTATCGGGATCTCGCAGCTCACCAATAATGATAATATCCGGATCTTGACGGAGTGATTGCACTGTGCCCTCTTTGAATGAAAGTACATCTCTTCCAATTTCGCGGTGGCGGATGATGCACCGATCGGATTTATGCACATATTCAACAGGCGAAGCTATGATAACACAATGTGCATCCATGGAATGGTTATTCATATCCATGATACTGTCCAATGTTGAGCTTTTACCTGAGCCGGTAATTCCCGTAACAAGTATAAGTCCCTCTTTCGTGTGTTGCAAACTCACAACACGGTGGACGTTTGGATGAAGTTCGAGCGCTTTATATGGACGAACAACGGCATTAATTGCCCGCATGTTCAAAGCGATCTGATCAAGGTCGAAGTATGTATCGGCGCGGAAACGGTGCATTTGATCGCCTTGAAAAATTGTGTAAGAAAAATCAAGGTTACGGTTTTCGTAAAGAAACTGTCGTTGCCGCTCGAGCAGGATGCCCTGAATTAGAACATTCGATTCATCGTAAGTGAATACTGGTAATGATGAATCGGGCTTTTTTGAACCGTGGATACGATACCACACTTTGCCCTGAGAGCCAAAACCACCGAGGTCAATATCAGAGGCAGATATTTCAAACATTTTCATCAGGAAGCCATCAAGCATACGCTTAATGATCACGCGCTCCTCCGGTGCTTGACGTGAGACTAAATCACCAATGAGCATTTGCCTTTCTACGCCATAGGCAGTCTCAGGTATATTACTCACAATTTGTTTTATAATCGATCTTGCTTCTTCAATCATCCTATCTCAAGTCATTCTTTAAATACCGTTGAATATCACCTATATATATACGGCGTTTAATATAGGTAAAAGTTTACATCTTGTCAAATGAAAATGAAAAAAAAAATAATGTTTTAATAATAATACCTTACATGGTGAAATTATCCACTGTATAAGGTAAAATTCGACCTTTCTCAATAGCACTATTTATCGAACTCCCTTATTCAAACCACCAAATAACCTGATAAGCTTGCATTTTATTGATGAAATGTGCCATATTCAATGCCTCAACACTGTACCTAATATCTGCAGTGCCATTCATCCTAAAATTACTGCCCGCCGGACCGGTCGCAATCATAGCCCCCCAAATTTGTGGAGTACCTGAAGTAGTGGAGACGTTTATTACATTATCATCGCCATAGGCAATAACTAAACCATAAAAATCAAATGTCCCTACGAAATCTAACGTTCCGTGTACAACTAATACTCCATAAAATTTTCCACTACCTCCAAACTTTACCGTTCCATCCGCATAACCGATAATCGGATTTGTCGAACTACCATAATTCCCGTTGTTATTACTTCCATTAGCGAACACAACATCTGCCCCACTGATATATTCATTAACATATGAAATTGGATTATCAACAGGATTAACAGCTACCGATTTGGGATCCCCGGTAATTCTTGAACCAGCCGCACCCGCAACCGTGGAACTTTCTGCACTTGAGATGACAGCTACACCATTTGTATCCAATGCTGTATTGCCACGCGTCCCATTCATGTTATAATTTTCACCGTATATATGTGGATTTCCATTCATAACAAAACCAAATGGTTCTGAAGCTAGAGACAGCGCCCCACCCACTGAGGGAAATGGTTTTGGAGTTCGTTTTAATCTTAATATCATCTTATATGAAGAATCCATGAATCTGGATTTACTTGTCATGTCTACCGTATCAAGTGACGGTGGCGGATTTTTTAATTTCATGTAAACAGAACATTGACCAGCCATAACATTAATTGAGATAGCGGCAATTTCCCCTCGATTTACTTTATTGACAATAGATGTATCCCCACGATCCATCCGCCTAAGCATCATGTTGACCCCCGTGTGCGCGATATTTCTCGCTGTTGTATACTTATCAAATCCGACAACATTCTCAGCCAACTGTTTTTTTGATAAATTGATCGTGTAAGCAATAATGCCTACTGCCATCGACAATCCCAATACTACTAACAGAGCCATTTTACCCATATCATCAACTCCTTTTTATAAATTTCTGGGATAAATTAATTTCTGATATAATGCGCTCGCGTATTGATAACCGCCTCCGTGCGTCGTATCGAAGGGCTCAGGGCTTTCAAGTATAAGCTGCACTTTGACTGATCTAATACTATCACGTAAAGCCCCGGTTATTGGAGCGACCAATAAGGAATCCCTTGAGTTGTAGTACGACAGTAAAAATTTTACAACACTATAGTTGATGTAAACGGAAGATGTATTCTCGGTTCGTATTAGCATTCGGTCACGTGGATTTATCGAGACGTTCACCAGTCCGCTAAGTGTATAATCAACTATATCTGTTGCACCCGGGGAATTCTGGAGATTTGTTTTGAATCTGACGTGAGAGGTTTCCGCAATCTGAATCGCAGGTCTTGATGCTGTAGGAATAGTATATCCAATTTTGCGAAAATCAAACTCAATAATACGAGCGAGCTGAATAGCTTCAGTTTGTGTATGAAATTCAACTAAACCCTGGTAATTCTGATTACTCATGTTGATATTAATATTCATAATAGTTATCATCATCATACCAAAGAGTATGACGGAGAGCATTATATCTAACATAACTGTCATCTGATCACCTTATTTCAATTTCAGAAATACCGCCGGTAAACTGCAACATCGGATAGTTGTAGATAATACCCACCTTGCCATGGGTTATAGCTTCTTCCGGCATCTGGCGGCATCAAGCTCGGATGTCGGACTGTAACAACAACTTTTTTGAAGAATGTTGGCGTTGTCGAAATTTGATTCGGATCTGCTTCTATTACATAAAAAACCGTATCTATTACAGCAAAGGTACCTAGCGATCTTGAATAATAATACCGACGATAATTGTTATAATCATCGACATCATTATACTTTGTAACAGACTTATACTGGACTGATGTATCCGGAGATTCAGGTAATGTAACAGTCGTGACCTCGTTAATTCCCGGTGATGTTTCGGGTCCAAAGCAAGAAATCGGAGAAAATTTTGTTGAATCAAAAATCTTTTTTGAAACAGTTGCCGAATCGTAACTAGTAGTCATGACCTCATCTATCATACTTTGCGCAATCGAAATTGCAGTAAGATGAGCTTCAGATTGCAATATGGCAGTCGTCTTACTTAGAAACATCGAATTCACCGACAAAGTTATGAACGATAGTATAACCAATGCCGCAATGATCAAAATAACTTGTCCAAGATTCATAGTCTATCCTTCTAATATCAATAAAGTAATCAAGATACGATCCAGTAGCAACCTTCGTGTGAGGGATGTCATACTCGGCATTTTTAATCTTCTGTCGTCGTCGCAACGACTTCTTCTAATGTAGTAGCACCTTCCATCATTCGTTCCATCCCTGACCGGCGCAGTGTCCACATACCGTCTTTAATTGCTTGCTCTCTAAGGGCACTCTCATTGATCTCTTCACCAGCACTCACAATAAGCTCCTTAATTTCTCTGGTAAAGTATAATGCTTCATGTATGGCGGCTCTACCCTTCCATCCACTATTACATTTATCGCATCCTGCAGGTTCGTAGAACGTGGTGTTCTTCATCATATCTTCTGTAAAACCAAACTTTAAATATATTTGAATGTCTTTGTCTGTTAGTTTCTGTGGTTTTTTGCAGTTTAGGCACAATGTTCGGATCAACCGCTGGGCAACAACGATATTGATTGCATAGGCAATTAAAAATGGCTCGATGCCCATTTTATAGAGACGGGAAATCGCACTCGGTGCATCGTTTGTATGAAGCGTCGAAAATGTTAGGTGACCCGTATTTGCGAGTTTAATGGCAATTTCAGCTGTAACTTTATCCCGCATCTCACCAACTAAAACGATATCGGGGTCATGGCGGAGAATACCGCGAATAGCTAAATCGAAATCCATCTTTGAGCCAATCTTCAATTGCCGCGCTCCCTTGATGATATACTCAACAGGATCCTCAACAGTTAAAACATTTACTGTCGGATCAATCACTTGATGAAGTGCAGCGATCAATGTTGTACTCTTGCCGCTACCGGTTGGACCGGTAAGAATGATAATCCCCTGTGGTTTGGAAATCGCCTTGTAGAAAAAATCTTTTGCCGGACCTTGCAATCCCAACTTGCTTAGGTCGGTAATTACCTTTCTATCATCGAGGACACGAATGACAATACTTTCAAACTTATGTTTAAATTCAGTACCAACAATCGGCATGATAGAAACACGAAAGCGAATTTGATGTCCATCGATCATTCGCTGGATAAAACCATCTTGCGACATTTCCCTCTCAAATCTATCGATGTTCTTTGAACGATCTTTCACTACTGCGGCAACTGCCTCGGGCATAGTGTTTTCTTGGATGTGCCATATCTTAAGATTACCATCAAGACGCATCAGCATTTCAGTGCGGTTTCCTTCTTTACCGATGATATGAATATCACTTGCCCCCTGCCGCACCGCTTCAACCAAACATCCTTCAACAAGATTTATGAGAGCGCTTTTACTAATTTCACTTTCAAGTGCCTCTTCATCTACAGCGCCCTCATCCTCTATGTTACTTTCTATTTGAACATCGGTATTTGCAAGGAGTTTAAGAAATTCATTTTCCGGGGGAACCACCTGCTCCATCAAACCTTGCAGTTCCTTCAGTCGGCAATAACATACTTCGTATTTTTTAACACCAAAATTCCGAGCGATGGATGGGATATTCCGATCGGTTGGATCGGCAGCAAGAATAATGAGTTTCTCTGTCTGCTTTTCGTCAAACTTCAGCGGAAGCATCTTGGTCTGGATGAGTAGATCGCGATAATTTTCTGGCAAGGTATCAACTTGTTTTTTAATGAAATCGATCTGTGCATTATCCAATGATTCGTCGCTTAAATAAATCTCTCTGAATGCATAGAGATTTGCAACCTCGCGAAAGACAAGGTCATGATCGATATGGAAGTCGGTAACTAAAATTTGCCCCAGGTTCCGACGAGTCTTTTTGTCTTCAGTCTCCCGGAGGCGCAATGATTTCTCTAGAGTTTCATAATCAATGATACCTTTCTTCAGTAAGGTATATCCTATTTTATCAGTTATATCAATATCTGCCATATACGAGCGTCAACAAATCCAATAATCAAACTTTTTATAAATCATCAGCGCGCACCTGGAGCTGTACTGGGATGGAATGTGGCGGTCTCTGACGATACTAACGTTAATAATGTTAACACTACCATGATAATCATGTTAACCCACAACTGAATAAAATCGATAGCGTTGCGCATTTTGTAGTTTGTCTCTCTTTCATAATAATCGGCAAGCTGTAAAGCGGTATGTTTCACCGTGCCCGTTTCAGCTCCTGAGTGGAAGCGGGCAATTGCCGTTTTTGTAAAAACTCCGCTTGCCTCGAACGCTTCAGTTATTCCGGCTCCACGCTCGACCATCATGGGGATGGCAATTGTTTTTACCTGATGCTCCATGTATTTGTTACCGCAAGCTTCTGCAGCCATTTTTATTACATCAATATTTTCACCGGCACCACTATATAGGGCATAAAAAACACGACAAAATATTTCAACAGCAGTTTTGTGTAACAGCGAGCCAAGGACAGGTATTCTCCAAATGTATTTATCTAGAATAAAGCGCCCCTTTTCGGTTGTAAAAAATCTCGCTGCAAATAAAACTGGAATTAAAGTTAAAATAAGAATTAACAGAAAATTATCCTGGAGGAAATAACTCATCTGTAACGAGGCGTATGTCATCGGAAATTGTTTCATATCCACTTTCAGTCGAACGAACACTTCAGCCATGCTTGGGAAGATGAAGCCGATGTAATATACGCAGGCGCCAAAAAGTGCGACCAACGTAACAATGGGCATTATCAGAGCGCTTTTAAGATTCTTGCGGAATTCTGCTCGTCGTTCAAGAAACTTCGCAGTACTATCATATATCTCTGCCATGTTACCACTTTTTGAAGCCAAGCCAAGCATGTGGGAGGCGAAGCGTCCGAGCACAGATTCTTGCTTAATAAATACTTTCTCACTGTCCCTCCCTTGTTTCAACTCGTTATTGATCTCTTTAATAGCGTCTCTTAGAGTTTTATTCTCAATATCGTTAACCATTAATTGGAGAATTTCATTGTAAGGTAGTTTTTGTCGAATCAAATCGGCGCTGACACGCACAAAAGTAACAATTTCAGCGTTGGGCGGTTTCATCCTGAAGTTAAAGGATTTTTTTCGAACGCGGATAACGCGAAATCCCATTTTAGAGAGTGCATCCTGAACTTCTTCTTTCGAGAATGCTTTCTGTTCACCGATTATTGGTTTTTCACCACCTCGTTGAACTTTATATATGAATGTTGAACGCGGCAGGACCCGTAATAACTTGAACTTCCTTTGTACAGCCATTTGCGTGGCTTTTTGTTTCGCAACTCGTCCATTTTCAGCATCGATCACACCTTGCACAGCTTTGCCCACAGGTGAAATACCTTCAACACGAAATTCAGGCATAATAAAACTCCAATATGTTTACAAATAGTTTATCGACAATCAAACCGCCACAATGTAGGCACTGCCAAATTGAATTGCAACTACATTGTGCGAATTCTCAATTTATATATGACGCACTTTAAAACCGTATCGCATATCGAGCTTAAGATAAAAAAGCTTTGCCAGAAACATGGGATTTCACTCGATACCCTTGCTCCTGGCAAAGCACGCTATGAGTAAGTCTTCAAACGCTTTAAATATAATTCAGTGTTTGAAGATTTCACACTCATCTACCAACCCGTCGCAAACGATAATGTAGTCTTTCCGGTCGAATCGACAGTGCAGTCCGCCGTATACGATGTGTTCAGTGACGATGTGCCACGGAATACTATTGTCGTTGCTGTTCCAGCTGTCTGGAGTGCATACGTTCCATTATCGTCTGATGCCATCTTTGTAGGTACTACATAATTAACATATGATCCGCCGCCACCGCCCATTGTCGTCGGACGTATCTTATATTGATATGCATTGGCAGATATATTCACCAAGCTCGACGTTACCCCGTCTTTATTTGCCTGTGTGCTGTGTGCACCAAACTGTGATATACCAACCGCTATGGCGATACCGACTATGATAACGCCCAAGATGATGAGTAAAAGTTGCTGTTGACCCATTGTAAATCTCCTTTATGTTGTTGTTAAATGTGAATTAAATTCTTTTATAAATTTTCAATTATTTCTCAATTCCAACCATTATAACTTACCATCGTAAAACCGTTGCTGTCTACTTTACATGTTGCAACCCACGAGTTATTCATCGATGATGTGCCTTTCAACATAATCTGTGTTTCGGTAGGTGCTGCATCGAGGGTATATGTTCCGTTATCATCAGATTGCAACTTTACCGGTATCGAATAACCTTGGTACGAAGGTCTTCCGCCACCTAATATTTTCGGTCTTAATTTATATTGAGCAGCGTCTGCAGCTATGTTAACCAAACTTGATGTTACACCATCTTTGTTTGATTCTGTGCTGTTTGCCCCAAACATTGTAATACCTACAGCAATGGCAAGCCCCACTACGATAACACCAAGAACGACAAGAAGAAGTTGTTGTTGACCCATATGCTTTTTTCAGTTTTTATTAGGTAGTTGTTATTTAATAAATCATTTTAATGTATTGTTCTTTGTTTTATACAAGCCCTATGCCAAGGACCCGGATAGCCCGGTACCTAAAAATGTCAGAAAAATGATTAAAATTCTCAGAAATTTACAATTACATAAAACTTCAAACAAGTTTGTAGGTAATAATTACCCCTTGCCTGGAAATTAATACCGAGAAGCGGCAAGCTACTTATTATTGATATAGAGACTTCTGAAATATTACTTTATTCAACTAAAAACTGTCACCCTGAGCTTGTCGAAGCGTGAAAATGTAGTGGAGTGTTATGGTTCAATGCCAAGGGTATCGAATCTGTGTAAAAAGTGTTTTTGTCATTTCGACCGAAGGGAGAAATCTTTGATTCTGTTTAGATTTCTCAGTCGCTTCACTCCTTCGAAATGACATTTAGAAGTTTTTACACAGTCTCCATCGCTTTGGAACTGGTTCATCATGCCTTTTATTTTATTTTTCAGATGTCTCGAATAATTTGAAGAACGATTTGACAAACAGATAGAGATTGATGTTAATTAATCGGGACAAAAAAAAATTAGCCAGATACCTAAAGCATCTGGCTAAACATATTCGATGAATAATTTCATGCACAGTATCAAGCCATGTCTGTGCTCTGAAATTTTATCTCACTTTACCATCCCGACGCAAATGATAACGTAGTCTTTCCAGTCGAATCGACCGTGCAGTCCGCGGTATATGCTCCGTTCAGTGATGATGTGCCACGGAATACTATTGTCGTTGCTGTTCCTGCAGTCTGGATTGCATACGTTCCATTATCGTCTGATGTCATCTTTGTAGGTACTACATAATTAACATATGATCCTCCGCCACCGCCCATAGTTATCGGACGTATCTTATATTGATATGCATTGGCAGATATATTCACCAAGCTCGACGTTACTCCGTCTTTATTTGCCTGTGTGCTGTGTGCACCAAACTGTGATATACCAACCGCTATGGCGATACCGACTATGATAACGCCCAAGATGATGAGTAAAAGTTGCTGTTGACCCATTGTAAATCTCCTTTAATTATTAAAAATGTGAATTGTTATATTGTTAATTATCTTTATCAAGATTTTTAATCGTTTCATATCTCATAAGAATATTTACAATCCACATGCCAACTGACGCTTAGTATATTTATATAGGTTTTTCTACTAAAATGGTGTAATTCAAATGTTTTCTTGAACGGCAGAGCGAAATCGAAAGGTAATAATTACCTAACCAGCGGTAAGTTATACTTAGTAGAATTTTAGAACATTTGCCTATCCGAGAAAATTAAAAGTTATGATTTATCTAAAAATATTTCTCGGTTGGATAACGTTTGATGTATCGCCCTCGACCAACATTGCCGCCCCACTTACCTTTTTCTATAATGAGCTCCCCGCGCGAAAGAACCATCTCAGCGTTCCCTTTCACTTTTACACCTTCATACATCGAATAGTCAACTTGCATGTGGTGCGTCTTTGC
>CAYGZC010000233.1:0-3035 GCA_964354225.1 uncultured Chlorobiaceae bacterium
TTATCTGCCAGTGAGCCCGATCTGTTTCTCCACTCCTCAATAGTTTTACATGCAGTAGTGTCGGAAAATATTTTTATAAGTTCAGTTTGTGGCGTGTTGAAATCGTACGTACCGGATTTGGAAAACATATTCCAGCGTGCGAGCTCCATCTGCATGCAGGCGGCTTCATAGCGTTTCTCAAGGGAATCGAGATAGATGTACAGCTCGTCTTTTGTTGTAACTTTAGGTTTGTCTTCCTTTTTACAAGCAGTGCAAGATAACAGCACAAGCACAGCACAAACAAGCAGTAAAGATTTTTGCATCATCCAAACTTTTAATGAATTGAATTTATAGTTCCGGTCTGTAAGATAATGAATATTTCAAGGATTTTCCAAAGCTCACCGCTGCGTGCGGAAGAAATTATTACTTAAGCTGTACACCTTCAACCGCAATCATCTGACTTTTTGCAGTCGCATGGCGTAATATTTTTGCCTTGCTGTATTCTTGCGATGACCACCATTTCTTTGCTTGAGCAACGCTCTCAAATTCTAATATGACAAGTCGTTTCGGTGTCCAATCACCTTCAAGGGCTTCAACCGGATTGCCGCGTACAACATACCTGCCGCCGTACATTGCAACAGTCGGTGTGGCTAATTTTTTATATTCTTCATAACCAACGGGCTCGGTTACATTTATATCAACAATTACGTAAGCTGGCATTGTATTTCTCCTTGATAAAAGGTTCTTTAGATTTGATTTCAAGATAAACGGCTACTCGGGAAATAGTGGTGCTTCATGCCATCGATAGTCCCTGATAGCTAAAATAATTCCTGTTACTATCGAAGCAGCGCAAAAAAAAATTCCGATAATGAACACGATATCGCCGAGTGATTCTGCTGCATCGAGATTATTGGATAGCAGCCAGTTCCAGTCGTGGACCAACCCTTTACCGATTAGGTGAAGTTGGCAGAACGGAGCGTCTTTTATATAGATACTTACGTTAACCATATTCTCACCCATCCAGAACCCTGCGGCGCCGATATACCAATTCCGCTGCTTCGCGATGATGATGACAAGCGAAAACGGAAGCAATATTTGTGTAAGTGAGCCGCCCAGAAAGTACATCCACAGCCCGAATATTTTAAAGAGCAAGTGCCCCGCCTCATGCATGTATAAATTCATCCAGTCGGTAATCCAAAGAAGGAATGGTGGACGAAATGCGCTTGAAGTAGGATCATAGTCTGTTGCTAAAAAATAGAGCAGATATCCGAGATATGCATAGAGAAGAAGCTTGATTGTGAAGATGATGTATTTCATGCGACGTTTGTTTTTCGAAACCCCTCTTGCCCACAGTATCGATTAAATTCTGTAGCGAATGATTCGGTCTCTATCTCATAATGAAATTTATTTTTCCAATATCATCTTTCGTGTCTGGAAGAAGGTACCTGCCTGCCCGTTCCGACCTGTCGGAGCGAGGTCTCGCGATACCAACGGAATCACAGACAGTCGGTAAAAATATGTTCCACTTGCGACACCGGAAGCATTCCATTTAACATTATAACTTCCTTGCTGTTTGGTCTCATCGATCAGTGTGGCTATCTCTCTACCGATTGCATCGTACACTTTCAAAGTGACGTGGCTCCAATCTCTGATCTCATATCTGAAATCTGTCGTCGGATTAAACGGATTTGGATAGTTCTGTTCGAGTGTGAATAATTGTGGGTGCAAACCGGTTGCTTCATTAACCGCATTGATCACTTGCGCATTATACCACGCAGTATACCACAACGATGCGAGTGCAACGGTAGCATGTTGAATCTGTTCTTTTGTAAAAACTTCGGTTCTTGACCAAAGGGCAGAATAATAATTTGCAGGTGCATCGCCAATGCCGTTCCAGCCGGAAAAAGATTTCGCGTAGTTGTCGGCTGCAATGAGTGTATCAACAAGCGAGTTCGAGTGATAGATGTATTCGAAAATAAAATCAAGCGGGGAAGATATATATTGAACTAAATCCGGATTAACTGTAAAATAATACTGATACGCGTCAATCATTTTAGTTTCATAACGTCTATGCAATCCGCTCGGATCGTAGTTCCATGTACAATGAAGCGGCTGGTGCGCATCACCCACATAATGACCGAGATCGCTCATTGTCAGTTTTGCTTTGCTCAGATCGCCGCGGGCAAGTTGTACAGTGAGAGAATCCAATACTATTTTCGTTGCCCATGGTAATGTACCCGCATCGCGAACAAATTGCCTCTCGGTTATCATAAAAACAGAATCAAGCGTGTGCGGAAGAGTATGGAAATCAGGATAAATATCTATGTCGATAAAATGTCGTTGTGCTTCAGCGAAGAACGATGTGTCGCGGGGATCTTTTCGATAATCGGCATCGGAGGCATGTGATTTATAAAATAAACTATCCGTTATAAAATTGTTCATCTCTATAGGAAGATGCCTCACTGCTTTAAGATTGATAAAGCGATGTGCCGTTGAGCCCCATGAATAGCCAAAGTTTACAAATGAGAATAAAAAGGCGATGCATCCAATCACGATGCGTGTATATTGTTTCATAATTTTTTTCGTTTAGACTAAAAGTTCTTTCCAGTGTTTAGCGTATTGAGTTAAGGTTTGATCGGCAAGGTAATGCACCGATCCTTTTTGGAATGAGGCGTCCTTCAGCGGTTTACCGGCTGGAATATTGGTAAGGATTTCTATGCCTTCATCAATAGTTTTGATGGCGTATATATGGAACATTCCTTTGCTTACTGCCTCGATTACATCGTGACGCAGCATTAAATCTTTTTTGTTTTGATGCGGGATGAGAACACCCTGTTTACCGGTGAGACCGCGTTTTTTACAAATATCGAAAAATCCTTCGATCTTTTGATTCACTCCACCGATTGGCTGAATCCCACCATTCTGATTTACTGAACCGGTGACACCAATATCCTGCCGAAGAGGTACATTGGCAAGACTGGAGAGGATGGCATAAATTTCTGTTGATGATGCGCTGTCACCGTCAACGCCGCCGTAGTTTTGCTCGAACGTGATGC
>CAYGZC010000234.1:0-2403 GCA_964354225.1 uncultured Chlorobiaceae bacterium
TCATACTTATACTACATCTTCAACTGACCCTGATGGAGATCAGCTCTACTATTTATTCGACTGGGGAGATGGAACAGATCGTGGGTGGATTGGACCATATGACTCTGGAGAAACAGTCAGCGCTTCACATAGTTGGAGTGAAACAGGATTTTACAAAATCATTGTCACGGTTAAAGATGCGGAAGGACTTATAAACGAGGTTGCATCAGATCCATTAACAATTACAATATCAAAAGGCAAATCTTCTCAAAAAGTAATTACCACTTTATTAACACGTCTATTTAATATTTTTCAATGGTTGGAACAATTACTCAATCGTTTTCCTTTTTTTGAAAAAATATTTTAAAAACCTTCTTGTATAAAACTCTCTAATTTAAAGAATTGAAAATGGACTTGTCGGGATTTGAACCCGCGGCCTCCTCCATGCCAAGGAGGCGATCTTCCGAGCTGATCTACCAGCCCAATTAGAAGGGGCTAAACTGCTCTTAGCAAATAAAATTTATCCAAAAAGCAATTTTTCATAATATGATGAACTACCAGTTTCAAGTATCTCCAGAATTATTTTCTCTGTAACACTACCAACTCCTCTAATATTTTGTAGTTTTGTTTTCATACTTGACAACGATTCATTTAACTGAGAAATAGAATACGCAGCATAACCATAAGGAGATTGTTTACCCTGCATTTTCATAAAATAATCAATATGCTCAAGTATTACAACCACAAGATCATTCTCACCAAGAATATCACTAAATAGACGTGGTGGAATCCGCTGAGGCATCTTATAGCGTCTAGCAATAATATCAAAAGTCGGGTAAATAGAATTATTGTATTTGTCAAGTTAGTTAGCTTTTCCTACGAGCTACTTGTATAAACCGAAAAATCCATGCAGACCTTCATCCATACTCTTCTGCATGGATGGGATGCAGCAGTGGCCAGTAGAAGCAGTACAACTTATCAAAAAACAACAGCAGGAAATCGAAGAACTCAAGAAAAGAATCAATGAACTTGAGAATAGACTACGACAGCATGAAAATCCTCATACACCCTCCTCTCGGCAACGATTCAAAGGAAACACTGGTGGGAATAATGTTTCTTCTGGGAAGCATGGTGGATTAATAGGTCATCACGGTGCTACTCGTACCGTACCTCAACCTGATGAAATAATCCCAGTTACAATGGGTCAGTGTCCCCAATGTGGCTCTCTTTTAGGTGACCCGGTTGATGTTGAATCACGAACGATTGAAGAGATTCCTCCGCCAGCAAAGATCAAAGTGACCAGATATGATCTCCATAAATATGTTTGTCCTGGATGTGGCTGTGAAGTAGCTGCTCAACACAATGATTGTCCACAGGTTGGAGGTCTTGGTATTCATCTGATGACCAAGATCACACTTCTTCGTTTTCAGCTGCGTGGTGTGATCCGACGCATTCAAGAGTTTCTGTGGAGTCACTGGGGTTTTGATCTCAGTGCAACCGGTGTCAATGATGTTCTCCTCAGAGTTGGCCACGCATTTCAAGTTGGGTATGAACAGCTTCTGCAGAGAATCCGACATGCACGGTTCATCTACATTGATGAAACCTGCGTAAGGGTCCTTGGTAAAAACTGGTGGTTGTGGATTTTCCGAACTGACACCGATGATGTGCTGGTCGTGATTAGAAAATCTCGAGGACGAGATGTACTGATGGAGATTCTCGGTGAGGATTTCAAAGGAGCAGGGGTGAACGATGGATGGCGGGTATACAAATGGTTGCTCGTATTTCAACGATGCTGGGCACATCTCCTCAGAGAAATCGATGAATATAAGGATGCCTCAGAACATGGAAAAATGTTGTCTGAGGAGATGCACAAACGATTTCAGTTGTTAAAAGAATTCATCGGTAAGGATCCTCCGATGGAGGAACGACAACAGCAGAAGAAAATCTGGGATGTAGAGCTTCAGAAGTTGGTGGACGAATACATCGAATATTTGGATGTACGAGCAGTGGTGAAGTATATTAAAAACGGTTTGGGGTGTTGGTATACTTGTTTGTTGTATCCCGGGATGCAACCGACCAATAATCTCGCAGAACAAACGATCCGAGAGCATGTGATCATGGAGAAGATCATCGGTACCTTCCGATCAATCAAAGGGCCGGAGAACTATCAGTATATCGCATCTTTGCTTGCAACATGGAAACTGCAAGGAAAAAATATCGTTGAGGAGACAGAAAATCTCCTCAGGCGAGAACTCTGTCTATCTGGAACTTGACAAATACCTAATTGTTATTCTGCGATGATTTTATAGTAATCGTCTTAATTTTTTCTAATGGTTCATGCAGTACCCCAACAGACATAATTTTCCCTCCAATTTTTGTAAGAACAACATTATCTCTTGTAACTCGAAACTTACCACTACGATA
>CAYGZC010000235.1:0-2246 GCA_964354225.1 uncultured Chlorobiaceae bacterium
AATCATCCCAATATCTGCGTCATCCATGAAATCGATGAAGTGAACGATGAGAGTTTCATCGTCATGGAATATATGGATGGCGTCACGCTCAGGGAGTGGATCAGGAAGAAAGCAGAACAACCCGAGGGCTACAGAAAATTAAGTATGAAAGAAGCCATTGATCTTGCTGCGCAAATTGCAGAAGGATTGGAGAAAGCGCATGAGAAAGGCATCATCCATCGGGACGTGAAGTCGGAAAACATCATGGTGACGAGTGATGGACGGGCGAAGATCATGGATTTTGGGTTAGCAAAGCTGAAAGGTGTTAGTAAACTAACGAAGACCGGTTCAACTGTTGGTACAATTGCATACATGTCGCCGGAACAGGTGGAAGGAATTGAAACGGATCATCGCACCGACATCTTTTCGTTTGGTGTCGTTATCTATGAGATGCTGACAGGTCACCTTCCATTCCGTGCCGAGCATGAAGCGGCGATGATGTATGAGATCATCAATGTCGAGCCGCAATCATTGATTGATCAGCACAAAGGCATCGAGTCGGAACTGAACCGTATCGTGATGAAATGTCTTGAGAAAGAGCGTGAAGAGCGTTATCAGTCGATGCGGGAAGTCGCAGTTGATTTGAAGCGCTACAGGCGAGATTCTGAAGGAAGGTGTATTGAGCGGAAATCGGACGCACGTGAAACGCCGCAAACTTCCGCACCTGCTTCGTCAGGGGAACGCCCTAAAACTAAGTGGTTGAAAATCGGCTTGGCGGGCTTTGGAGCTATTCTCCTCATCGGTCTCGGGATGTATTTGTTTATACCAAAAGCCACATCGATTAATTCTATCGCAGTTCTGCCGTTTGAGAATGTCGGTGCCGACCCGAACACAGAATACTTAAGCGACGGAATCACGGAAAGTCTTATCAACACACTGTCGCAATTATCCAATCTCAGCGTTATGTCGAGAAGTTCTGTGTTCCACTTTAAAGGCAAAGACATTGATCCACAGAAGGCAGGGAAAGAGTTGGGTGTGAAGGCTGTGCTTGTGGGAAGAGTCACGCAACGGGGTGACAATCTCCAGATCAGCACGGAGCTTGTGGACGTTTCGAACAACACTAACATTTGGGGCGAGCAATACAAGAAGAAACTTTCGGATATTCTTACCGTGCAGGAAGAAATATCGAAAGAAATTTCCCGACAACTGAGCCTGAAATTGGGCGGCGAAGACGAGAAAAAGCTTACCAAACATTCTACGGAAAACACAGAGGCATATCAACTCTATCTCAAAGGAAGATTTTATTGGAACAAACGCACGGCAGATGATCTCCAAAAAGCTGTTGATTACTTCAATCAAGCGATCGATAAGGATCCAAGCTATGCACTTGCATTTGCCGGCTTAGCTTTGACTTATGCTCTTCTTCCGGAATATTCAAGTTTACCGGTTAAGGATTTCATTCCGAAAATTGAGATGGCAGCAAGAAAGGCTTTGGAACTTGATGCGACACTGGCTGAACCCCATGCCGCGTTGGGGATGATTAAATTTGAATATCAATGGAACTGGGAGGGCGCAGAGAAAGAATTCAGACGAGCCATAGAGCTTGACCCAGATTATCCTACAACGCATCATTGGTACAGCAACTCTCTCGAGATGCAGGCAAAATTCGAGGAAGCCTTGTCGGAAATCAAACGCGCACAGGAACTTGATCCTCTTTCACTTGTTATAATCACTAATGTGGGGGAAGTGCTTTACTACATGCAGCGCTACGATCTCGCAATAGAGCAATTGAACAGGGTGCTTGAGCTTGATCCGAACTTTGCGGTGGCGCGCCTCACACTCGGAATGGTGTACGCAAAGAAGGGCAGATTCGATGAGGCGATCATCGAGGTGCAAAAAGCAATGTACATTCTTGGAACAAATAGTCCCTATGGAATTGGAATCTCAGGTTATATCTATGCGAAAGCGGGAAAGAAGGACGAGGCAATCAAAATTCTCAATCAACTGCTTGGATTATCAAAACAAGGATATGCACTGTCAGTTGATATCGCCGGCGTCTATGCGGGATTAGGTGATAAAGATAAAGCGTTCGAGTGGCTCGAGAAGGGATATAACGAGCAAAACAGCACCCTCGGGTATCTGAAGATTGATTTTGGATGGGATAATCTCCGTTCCGATCCCCGTTATACGGCTTTGCTAAAGAAGATAGGATTGGAGAAATGATAGGACAGATAATTTCACACTACAGAATTATTGAAAAACTCGGC
>CAYGZC010000236.1:0-2262 GCA_964354225.1 uncultured Chlorobiaceae bacterium
ACAGACTTTCTAAAATACAACATCAATGCCAGAGTACTGATATCGCTATTTTAAATTTACTCATATAACAACAAGAAAACAAGGTTTTTCCCTGAAAAATCTATTTAACTAAAAATAGTGTGTGGGGAAACGGACAGAATAGCTTCTAACCGTTTTGTTTTCAACACATTAAGGAGATTTCACATATTCCAGATTCATTGTGCGGTTACCGACGGTTATTTCCCTTTGGTTTTGAAAAATATCTTTCAGATTAAAACCGATTGAGAAACCCTCTCCGACAGAAATCCGAGCGCCTACATTGAAATAACCTCTTCCTTTGCCCAGCGCTCTATTGTGGCTGTCGTTCCATCCAATGTTATACTCCGCTAATATTGACAAAATCGGTCCCACGGTTTTTTCAACCCCTATGAATACATTGGGATCTTTGTCATCATCGGCACGCTCAAGGACACTATAATTTACACCTCCGTGAAAACTAAGAAAGCCAAACGCCTCATAATTTTTACTTGCTATAGCGTAGAATCCCATCGATTTAATTGTGTACCGGCTGAGTTGCTTGTTGTAAACTTCCTTACCTTGTGAATCGAATCCAAGCGCCAGCGCTGGAACGATAACAGTTTCATTGAGGAGCCGGAGTTTAATCTGAAATCCGGGAGTCGCATTCCATTTTGGTTTTTCATTTCCAATGATGTTCACACCGCCATACGAAATTCCAATTAACAGTCGGTCGAACACCCCAACCGATGTACCGACAAGAAGTCCACCACTTTGATAAAAATCCATATCAAGCGCAAGATTACCATGTGGGATTATGCCGGCAGTGGGCAGATCAATCAAGTATCGCGGCTCTATTTTTGCGTTTGAACCTGCTGAACCCTGTGCACACATGATCTGATTGATCAGAATGATGCTCATCCAAACAGGAAGGAATATTTTCAAAGCTCTAGGTAACTTTTTAAATCTGTTTTTCATAACATTGATAGAATAAAATAATTTATTAAAACTACTTCATCGCCTCTTTCAGTATTCTTCCCTCACGAGTTGGTGGAGAGTCAATTCCCAAAGCTGCTGCTAATGTTGCGGCGATGTCAATCGGACTTGCTTGTTCGTAATATATTCCTTGTTTAAAGTTCTTTCCAAACAAAATAAGCGGGACGTGGGAATCGTACTCATACGGCTGGCCATGATTCGTGCCAACACTATCACCACTCATGATGTTGTACGGCTTAAGCAGATAAATCACATCACCGCTGCGCTGAGGGTGGAATGTTTTTTCCACCTTTTCACCGAGGGTCGTGGAGAAATGTCTATTCTCAATCTCGTCTCTTGTGATCACGTCTGCAATAAACGGTAAGCTTAATAATGAATCCTTCAGAACACGCATGGCTGAATTTGGAGGGAGATTATATTCTCTCATCACATCCCTGTTGAGATAAATATCGCATTCAACAATCTGTTCTATCCAATTCTTTCCGGAAGGATTTCCAAATTTATTCTGGAGAACGCGCTCTACAAATTTTACAATCTCCCGTGATTTGACCCTGCCTGCCGTAGAATTGGGTGACCTTTTCCTGAGATATTCTGGAATTGGTGCTATGCCATGATCACTTGAAAGGGCAATGAGACAATTCTCTAATCCGATTTGTTTTTCTAAAAAGGAGAAAAACTGTCCGAGCATTTCATCTGTTTTCAATATGTTATCAAATGTTTCATGACTGTTAGGTCCAAATGCATGTCCAATCTCATCGGTTGCAGAAACTCCAATACAAAGAAAATCAGTCACACCGTGCATTCCTAAAGATTCCGCTTTGAATACTTTGCGTGCAAATTCAAGCAGAGATTCAGTAGCGAATGGTGAATGGTTAAGTGCAATATAATAGGATGGGGTGATGGTGGAAGAATTTTCTCCAACGATAATGTGAGGGAATTTTTTATTTATCTTTGCCCAGTTTGCTTCATATGGCACATCATCATCATCGCAGAGGAATGCCGCTGCTTCTGCGTTGCCTTCTTTCCACGCAATACCGAAATATTTCTTGAGAAAACCTACACTATTAAATTCTCGAATGTAATCTGGCAGGGCTTGCATATAATAAGTCGAAGTTACAAATAATGAATCCTCCGTCCAGTAAGCAATGCCAAGCTTGCCAGCCATGAGTATTGCAGCCCCGTCTTTATTAGATACCGCAATTACCTTCGAGTGAAAGTTGGTTTGCAGCCGAAGCATATCTCCAATTGTATAGGTTAGCAGATTCTTAGGAG
>CAYGZC010000237.1:0-10468 GCA_964354225.1 uncultured Chlorobiaceae bacterium
GAACAAGCAAGGCAGATTGGAGTAGATAATGTTGCACGCACAATTGGATACGTACAAGAAAACGAGCGTATCGTCAGAAAGCATGATCCGATTACAGAGGAAGTTAAGTTAAAGCTTGATTCGTTCCGAAGAGCTAAACTTGAACGGGGGATAGGTTACAATAACTGGAAATACTGGGTTGGAACAATTTTTCATGCAACGATAGTACTCGGTTTATTTTCTCTGTATCTGTACTTCTTCAGAAAAAAAATCTTCAACGACAACGGCAAGCTAATGTTGATAGGACTGCTGATCGTGATGGAAATGTTTTTTGCATATTTATCGTTGTTGTTGAATCTTCAGGTACCTCTTCAGTTTTTGGTTTTAGTTCCGGCGGCATCGATGCTTCTTGCAATTATTTTTGATTCAAGAGTTGCATTTTATGGAACGGTTACTGTAGCATTTCTGATTGCCGGCATGAGGGGGAACGACTACTCAATAGCTCTCTCGTCTATCGTTGCGGGTGCATTCGGTGCGTACACAGTCCGTGATATTCGAAGTCGAACCCAAATATTCAGATCGTTGATTTTTATTTTCCTTGGTTATGTCGTTTCTATTCTTGCATTATCCTTTGAACAACTTGAAAGTTTTTCTGCCATCCTCACCGAGCTGACATATGCTTTTGCGAATGCTGTGTTTTCAGCCGTGCTCGCATACGGGATGTTGATTTTTTTCGAAAGTGTTTTTAAAGTCTCGACTGACTTAACACTTGCAGAGTTATCGGATTTCAATCATCCACTTATGGTCGAGCTTTCTGAAAAAGCACCGGGAACATTTCATCACAGCGTCATGATCGGAAATCTCGCTGAAGCTGCTTCTGAGGTGATTGGAGCAAATGCAATTCTTGCACGTGTCGGTGGCTGTTATCATGATATTGGTAAAACGTTAAAGCCAGAATATTTCGGGGAAAATCAAGTGGGTCCTCATAGTCGGCACAACCGGTTAAAGCCGCGGATGAGTGCCCTGATAATCGCATCTCACGTTAAGGAAGGTGTCGAGTTGGGCAGAGAGAGAGGATTACCGGAAAATGTGCTTGATTTTATTCCACAGCACCACGGCACAACGCGGATGTCTTTCTTTTACGACAAAGCACTTAAACAAGCTGCAAAGAGACCAACAAAGGATGCGATCCAGGAAGAAGATTTTCTTTATCCCGGACCAAAGCCGCAGACCAAGGAAACTGGTATCGTAATGCTTGCTGATTCGGTTGAGGCAGCAACCCGTTCTCTTTCGGATATGACACCCCAAAAACTCGAGTCAGCAATTGATAATATGATAAAGCATCGTTTCATGGAAGGTCAGCTAGATGAATGTGAGCTGACTCTGCGCGACCTTACAAAGATACGTGAAGCATTTTTGAAAATTCTCATCGGGGCATATCATCAACGCATAAAATATCCTGAGCAGGAAGTTGAAGCAATTGCGATCTCACCCGCTTATGTAGATCAAACACAATCACCACCACCAGCAGAACAACAAGTGGAAGCAAAAGTAGAGGAAAGAGTTCAGCCCCAGGAAATATCGCAGCCGGTATCTGCTCAATCTATTTCGGCACAAGATAGTGTCTCACAACCTCCGATTCAAAATCAATGAAGGAACATCTCCGATCCTATCTCCACTTCCTTGAGCTTGAAAAAAATGCTTCAGCTAATACAATCTCGTCCTATAAGATTGATCTCGCTCGTTATTTAGATTATCTTGAGACTAAAGGGATAATATTGCCTAACAAGATCAAGGAAAAGGATATCGCTGCGTTTCTTGGATTGTTGAGGGAGTTAGGCTTATCTCCATCGACTGTTTCTCGGAATTTGTCGTCCATAAAAATGTTTCATAAATTTTTAGTCGGTGAGGGTGTTAGTAAAATGAATCCGGCTGAAAATATAGAAACACCTAAACTCTCGAAAACATTACCGGACGTCTTGAACCAGGATGAGATCGAAGCGATTCTAAATCAACCCAATCCTGTTGAACCGCTCGCAATTCGTGATAAGGCAATTCTTGAAACACTCTATGCCACAGGAATGAGAGTAACAGAGGCGATTACGCTAAAACAATCGAATGTCTATAAGGATGAAGGAATTGTTCGAGTGTTCGGCAAGGGATCGAAAGAACGATTGGTGCCAATCGGCAAATCCGCACTCAAGTGGATCGCAAAATATCTCAATGAGGTACGTGGAAATTTATCAAAGCAGGGAAGCGGACAAGATGTTTTATTTTTGAATGCTCGTGGTAGACCTATGAGTCGGATGGCAGTGTGGAATATAGTGAGAACCTATACAACAAAATCAGGTATCAAGAAAGAAGTTCATCCGCATACATTCCGGCACTCGTTCGCAACTCATCTACTTGAAGGCGGTGCGGATTTACGTGCAGTTCAGGAAATGTTGGGACATGTGGATATTGCCACCACACAAATCTATACTCACATTGATAGAGAATATTTAAAAGAAGTTCATCGAACATTTCATCCAAGAGGATAAAAAAGAAGAATGAAGAAATCTGAAGGAATAAATTCTACCCACCCACTGCGATTCAATCATCTTAAACATCTAATCGGAAACACGCCTCTGCTCGCTATCCATTTTACCTTCAGGGGAAAAGACCGAGTGATTTATGCGAAGGCAGAGAACTTTAACATGACCGGCAGTATTAAAGACAGGATGGCTTTCCACATTTTAGAGAAAGCATATGAAGAAGGACGAATAAAGGAAGGGGATACGATCGTTGAAGCAACGAGCGGTAATACAGGCATCGCATTCTCTGCACTTGGACGCGCACTTGGGCATCCTGTTACTATTTTCATGCCTGATTGGATGAGTCGGGAGAGAATAGAGCTTATTCGAAGCTTAGGTGCAAAAATTGTTCCGGTAAGTCGTGAGCAAGGGGGTTTCGTTGGTAGCATCCGGATGACGGAAGAATTTGCGAATGAGAATCCTAATGTTTTTCTACCTTGCCAGTTTGCAAATAGTGCGAATGTTGAAGCTCACGAACAAACAACCGGACCGGAAATTTGGTGGCAACTTCGTTGCAGCTCACTTATGCCTGATGCTTTTATAGCTGGTGTTGGAACAGGAGGAACCGTTATGGGTGTTGGAAAATTTCTCCGTGCCCAGAATCCCAATGTACGGGTTCATCCTCTGGAGCCGGCTGAATCACCAACGCTATCAACTGGACATAAGGTTGGCTATCATAGAATTCAGGGTATATCAGATGAGTTTATTCCCGAGATCGTTAACCTTGATAAACTTGATAAAGTAATCAAGGTTCATGATGGTGATTCTATCCTCATGGCACAAAAACTTGCCTCTCAACTTGGGCTTGCTGTTGGAATCTCATCAGGTGCTAACTTCATCGGGGGATTGATGGTGCAAAATGATCTCGGTGATGATGCGGTTGTAGTGACAGTTTTCTCGGACGACAATAAAAAATATTTAAGTACTGACCTGCTCAAAGTAGAACCGGTTAAGGATGGTTATTATACTCCTGAAGTTGAGTTAAAATATTTCCAGTCATATAAGC
Organism: uncultured Chlorobiaceae bacterium; assembly: GCA_964354225.1. GTDB lineage: Bacteria > Bacteroidota > Ignavibacteria > UBA10030 > SZUA-254 > CAYGZC01. Next base: position 3,559 of record CAYGZC010000237.1, read on the forward strand.
GCGTTTGTAATATTTGCTGTGATTTATCTGATTGTACTCAAAAGTTGATAACAGATAACTATTAACTAATCATCCACAATTCAAAACTCATAACTCGTAACTCGTAACTCATCTATTCATGCTTAATCAATTATACATACTTCCTATTTTACTCTTCTCTGTCGTCATACATGAACTTGCTCATGGCTGGATGGCATTGAAATTAGGCGATCCAACTGCTAAAGCAATGGGGCGATTGACACTTAATCCAATACCGCACATTGATTTGGTTGGTTCGATACTTGTGCCCATGTTTTCACTTTTCGTGAGCGGACAAGTATTTATCGCCTGGGCGAAACCGGTTCCCGTGAATCCGCTCAACTTTTCTAACTATCGGCGAGATGATATTTTAGTTTCTGTCGTCGGACCTATATCTAATTTAATCCTCGCATTTATATGTACGGTTATCTTTATCATTCTCGGTTTCACTGGTTCGCTATTTAGTGGATCGAATTCTGTCGTCGGTCAAGGATTTGATTTTCTATTGAGTATGTTTGCCGGCGGTATTACACTGAATGTTGTTCTTGCAGTCTTCAATTTGATTCCTATACCACCACTCGATGGTTCGCACGTGGTAGCTTCATTGTTACCTGATGATATGAGTGAGCGGTACCGGAGCGTGGGTTTCTACGGTATATTCATCATCCTAATTCTGATGCGCTGGCAGCCGTTCAATTTTCTATTTAGCACGATCATCAGTACCCTTACGTTTCCGTTCTTTACGTTGATCCATCTTTTCTTTTAGTAATATCATGAGTGCGAAATGTCGTATTGTTATCTTAGCTGAAGGTAGATTTGGACTTCTCACATCGAAAACCGCGAACCAGATTATTCGATATGATCCGGAAAAAGTTGTTGGTGTGATTGATAGTCAATTTGCAGGAAGAACCGCTCAGGAAATTCTTGGATACGGTGGGAGTATTCCTATATTCCGAAATCTTCAAGATGCTCTTAGGAAGAATCCAGATACACTTCTTATCGGAATTGCACCGACCGGCGGAAGGTTACCTGAAAACTGGCGCTCGATAATTATCGAGGCAATTGAAAATAAGCTGACTATCATCAGTGGACTTCACACTTATCTCTCAGACGATGAGGAATTTTCGAGTCGAGCCAAGGTGAAGAATGTTCAGTTGATTGATCTTAGAAAAGTCCCGCCAGAATATGAAGTTGTTGCAAAAGGATTATGGAAAAATCGAAAGACAAAAACAATCCTGACGGTTGGAACTGATTGTAATGTTGGAAAGATGACTGCATCACTGGAACTGCATCGCGAGTTTATCCGTCGAGGATTGAAATCGGATTTTGTTGCAACAGGCCAGACGGGAATGTTACTTTCAGGAAAAGGTGTTTGTGTCGATTCCATCGTCGGGGATTATATTGCCGGTGCGATTGAAACAGAGATAGAAAAATCGATTAAAGCTGGGTTTGAAGTTATACATGTTGAGGGACAAGGTTCCTTGACACATCAGGGATACTCGAGTGTAACTCTCGGTTTGATGCATGGAGTAATACCAGATGCGATGATTCTCGTTCATCATCCAATCCGCAAAGTGGATGACTACGGATTTTCTTTAGAGAACGTGAAACATCTGATAGAACTGCATGAAATGATTTTAAGACCATTTAAAGAATCGAAAGTTGTTGGCATAGCGATGAACACTGTAAAGATGACGCAAGCACAAGTTCAGGAGGCAAAGATAACTCTTGAACGCCAAACCGGATTACCCGCTGCCGATGTTCTTACAACAGACGTTCAAATCCTTGCCGATGCAATCCTAAAATGTTTTAATCAATAAATGATTCAATGATCCAATGAAAAAATTTAATATAGCTGTAGTTGGTGCTACCGGACTTGTTGGCAGAAAGATGATTCAAGTTCTCGAAGAAAGAAAATTTCCCGTAGAAAAACTTCGACTGCTTGCTTCAGCAAAGTCGGCAGGGACAACAATCGTTTTTAACGGTCAGTCGGTTGATGTTGACGAGTTGACAAAGGGAAGTTTTAAAGGAATAGATATAGCATTATTTTCCGCGGGTGGGGCAATCAGCAAAGAGTTTGCACCTCATGCGGTTAAAGCCGGAGTGCTTGTCATCGATAACAGCAGTGCATGGCGGATGGGGCCGGATGTCCCGCTTGTTGTCCCGGAGGTTAATCCACAAGATATCTTGAAACATAAAGGAATTATTGCTAACCCGAACTGCTCGACTATCCAGATGGTTGTTGCTTTAAAACCGCTTCATGATCGATGGAAGATTAAACGCATCGTTGTATCAACCTATCAAGGAATAACCGGTGCAGGGAAGAAAGCCATTGACCAGCTTGAAGGCGAGCTGGCAAAGAGAACAAATGTTGAAAAGAAATTTCCTCACCCGATCGCGTACAACGTTTTGCCGCAGATTGATGTCTTTGTCGACGGAGGTTATACAAAGGAAGAAATTAAAATGGTGAACGAGACAAAGAAGATCATGGGAGATGATTCGATTAAAGTAACCGCAACATGTGTTCGAGTGCCTGTTACAGGCGGACACAGCGAGGCGGTGAATGTTGAGTTTGAAAAACAATTCAAGATCGAAGAAGTATTTGATTTGTTACGGAAGGTACCCGGAGTGACACTCATGGATGATGTTGCGAAAAGCATTTATCCCATGCCCATCTGGTCGCACGAGAAAGACGATGTCTTTGTTGGTCGCATACGCCGCGATGAGACGATAGCAAATGGTTTGAATCTCTGGATTGTTTCCGATAATCTCCGCAAAGGAGCAGCGACGAATGCGGTACAGATAGCAGAAGAATGGATAAAACAATTTAAAATTTAAAAGTAAAAATCATAGGAGTTGAGATTGTAGTGGGGAATCGTTATTTTATGCCATAATTTTGTGAAGGTGATTATGGCACAACCAATAAATACCATCCTTGATAATAGTGAGGGCAATACTATCTTGAAAACCCTCCAAAGATTACTACCCGAATCAAATAAATTGGATATCGCGACAGGTTTCTTTGAAATTGGATCACTTTTAACCTTAGATAGCTTTTGGAATCACCTTGAAAAAGTACGGATTGTAATGGGAGATGAAACTACTAAGCGAACTCGAAGCGAGCTGTTAAATGTGCTCACTAGAGCCAGCGAAGAAAGTATCGAGAGAGAAAAAGAAAAATCGGATGACGCGACAGGACTTAAAGCAGTGAGGCAGGCATTGATGCAGAAACAAATTGAGGCAAAGATATACCGTCAAGCAAAGTTTCATGCTAAAGCATATCTGATGCAGGCAAAATCTCCAAGTCCGGTGAATTTTGGAATAGTTGGCTCAAGCAATTTTACCGAACCCGGCTTGACGAAAAATCTTGAGCTGAATTTATTTACTACCGATCAGTTGCAGCTTAAAGCATTGCAAGAATGGTTCGACCAAGCGTGGCAAGAATCGGAAGAAGTGAGAGAAGAATTGCTCAAGGTGATTGAGCCGCATCTTAAACTTTATTTACCGTTTGAAGTTTATGTAAAGGCACTTTATGAATATTTTCTCGGAAAAGAGATTCCAATAACAACTTGGGAAGAGCATGAATCAAAAATATATCCGATACTTGATGACTTGCAACAAATTGGCTATCGACAGGCATTATGGATTGCAGAGCGCTGGGGTGGCGCATTAATTTGTGATGGGGTTGGTTTCGGAAAAACTTACATCGGATTGATGTTAATCGAACGTTTTCTCCATGAACGTAAACGTGTAGTTTTAATTGTTCCCAAGTCTGCCCGTGAGAGTGTCTGGGAGAATCGCATTAAGCAGTACTTGTCAAGTTATTATGGCGGGGCATTTAGTGGCGATCTCATCGAAATAGTTAATCACACAGATCTTCATCGTGAAAAGTTTCTGGAGCACTTAAATAGCATACAACGGCGTGCGGACATCATATTGGTTGATGAAGCGCATCATTTCAGAACTCCTAATGCTCAAAGAAGTGAAAAACTTTTCGATGTGGCTGAGTTTAATGGAAAAACGAAAAGAATATTTATGCTTACCGCTACCCCGGTTAATAATTCACTCTTTGATATTTTACATTTGATGGAGTATTTTACCCGAAAGAAACGAGATTATTTTCAAAAGCTTGGCATAAATGATACGATATCCTATTTTGTTAAAAAAGAAAAAGCTATTGAAGCAAAAATGGGGATCAAAGCGCAAGTTGAAGATGGCGATAATCTATTTCCAGAGTTTGATGTTCTTGAGGCTGAAAAAGTGCTACGGGATGATATACTTTTCAGAACCGTAGTCATTCAACGCAGTCGAGATTATGCGAAACATTATTTCCAGCAGACTGGCAACGGAAAGTTTTATTTCCCCGAACGTAAAAAACCGATTGTAGCAGACTATAAATTAGCCCAAGTATATGGTGAATTATTCCAAAGTATAAAGAAATCATTTAACAAGGAAACTCCATTTGTTGAGTTAGCACTGTATAATCCTGAAACTTTCCGTAGAGATAAAGAGAAGATTGATGCAAAAATTCAAAACAGGGAGCGTCAGGTTCTTTCTCTAATTCGCGCTACACTCTTGAAGCGTATGGAATCATCTTACAAAGCTTTTGAGGCATCGTGTGAAGATTTGTTGCGTTCCATGGCACGTTTCCTGCGTCATTTTGCGACTGATGAATGGAATGACTGGAAAAAACAACACGTTGATTTTTGGAACACAATTGAAAAGCATTGGCGTGACCGTTTTGTTGATGAAGATGAAGAATCTGAAGTGGAAGAGGATGATATTCTTCCACCACCTAAAAAAGATTTGATCCCTGAAGATTTTTTCATAGATCAAATTGTTGCAAGTGTCAGCCGCGACATGGATGAGTTGGCGGATTTCTTGCAGTTTATTCACGATAAAATCACTGAAAAGACAGATGATAAACTTAGTAAATTGATTGAACTTTTAACTAGCGACAACGAACTGCAGAAAAAGAAAGTTATCATCTTCACTCAATATAGAGATACAGCAAGATATTTGGATCGACAATTAAAGGAAAAGGGATTAAACCAGGTTGAAGAAATTGATAGTACTTCGAAAAAGGACAGAGAAGTTGTAATTAAACGTTTTTCACCTTACTACAATTGTACGGAGGAAGAACTTCCTAAGTATTTGAATCAGCCAATTCGGATTTTAATATCGACGGATATCCTTTCAGAAGGATTAAATTTGCAGGATGCAAATCTGCTCATCAATTACGATTTGCACTGGAATCCTGTTCGGCTAATGCAACGTATTGGTCGTGTAGATCGTCGACTGGATCCTATGATAGAAAAGAAATTGAACCGTGAAAAATGTATTGTCCGTTTTTGGAATTTCCTACCGCCGGATGAATTGAATGATCTTATAGAACTCTACGAGCGTGTGTCTGGTAAGTTATTGCGCATCTCAAAAACACTCGGCATTGAAGGCAAACAGCTGCTTACGCCTGAAGATGATTTTGAAGCCCTTCGTGATTTTAATGCTTCATACAACGGGGTGATTTCTTATGAAGAAAAAATGCGGCTCATTTATGAAAATATAATAAAAAAGTATCCTGCCCTCGCAACAGAATTACCAAAATTACCGAAACGTTTGTTCTCTGGTAAAAAGGTCTTGGCGGGTCATTCTGTCGGCGTTTTTGCTGCCTATCGTTTCCCATCGCGGATTGTGAAAGATGAAAGAGGAAATGAGCTAACTGTACCTGGGGAATGTAGATGGTATTATCATCGCTATGATACCAACGATGTTTTTGAGAACATTGAAGCTATTCATAATATTATTAATTCTACTCCTGATACACCAAGGGTTGTTGAGAAACCAATCGAAGAATTAAGAAAAAGGTTAAAGCTTATCGAGCAGAAAAAAGTAAATATTGAACTCCGCAATATGCAAGCTCAAGTAGGAACTAAAGCAACCCTCGTTTGTTGGATGGAGGTTAGTTAAAAAGTGAAATATTTCATAAGGAGGAGAAAGGCATGAGCAAAACCAATCTAATAGCACCAGTCGAACCAATTGAGCGGTGGATTTTCTTTATCCGTAGTCAAAAAGTTATACTTGATAACGAGCTTGCGAGGATTTATGGTGTAACCACCAAAGCTTTAAATCAAGCGGTTAAACGCAATCTTGATAGATTTCCTGAAGATTTTATGTTTCAGTTGACACGGACAGAAATGGACACTCTTATTAGTGCCTTTACCAACCGGTCACAATTTGTTACCGGTTCACAGAAACATCGTGACCCTCGATTTCTACCATACGTTTTTACCGAGCATGGCGCTTTGATGGCAGCAAATGTATTAAAGAGCAAGCGTGCTGCACTTATGAGCGTGTATGTTGTCCGTGCATTCGTGAAATTGCGTGAAGCTCTCGCTATGCATAAGGATCTTGCACAGAAGCTTAGAGAGCTTGAGAAAAAATTTGAATATCATGATACTGAAATAAAAGCCATCATTGAAGCGATTCGACAATTACTTCAACCACCTGAAAAACCCAAACGCCAAATCGGCTTCAAAGTAGAAGAACCAAAACCAGTCTATCGTTTGCGGAGAAAACGATGAAACCTATCCCAGAACAAGCTGTATATTCCATTTCAAATCAAGAAACTTTTTTACAATTCTTGAAAAACCATCTTGATTGGAAAATTCAGGATGATATCTCATTCGATGATTTAACATTCGGCTGGTCGCCGGAAGAAATGGGATTAAAGAGTGATGACCTGCACGGCTCAAAGATTTCTCAGCTTCGTCCGTTTACAAACGATCAACCTTGGGGCATCTTCTTTATCCATCTTGCTAAACCGCAAGTGTATGTAACACAGTTGAGGAAACTAATTCGTTCACTCGCTCCGATGAAGCGCAAGCACAAAGAT
>CAYGZC010000238.1:0-1808 GCA_964354225.1 uncultured Chlorobiaceae bacterium
CTTCTGGTCAAGCACTGAACCTTGAAGATAATGGTCAAGCGCAAGCCCTTTGTTCGGCTCATCTTTTGGTTCGACTATCTTCTTTGAGCTTGAGCAGCCGATAAGTAACGCAACCGATATACACAATAATATTACTTTAAATTTTTTTTCTTTTCGATTCATTTTTATGTCCATATCTTTGAAAAATATAGTAATTTCGATGGGGAATAACAAAAACCTTGACTTTCAGATACATTTTATCTACATTAGCCCCAGATTTTATTTTGAATGTTAAACATAAAAACTGGATAACCTTATGAAAATATCTTTATTAAAACTCGGTTTAATTCTTTCCACCATTACGCTGTTTTCACTCGTAATTATTGGTTGCAGTAGTTCTGAAGAAGCGAAGAAGGAAGTGCTGCCCCCACCCCCAAGCGTAACAGAGGCAATGCAGAAAGAAATGAATGATTTGAAATCACAAAATGAATCGCTGAAGAAACAAGTTGCAAAATTAGAACAGGATAACCGTACGGCAGTTGCAAAAGCCGCAGAGCTGGAAACTCAGCTTGCCGAACTAAAAGATAAAGCCGCGGCACCGCCACCGGTTGTGCAAAAGCCAATACTTGCCAATGCACGCGAAAATTATAAAGAAGCATTGAACTTGTTCCGCTCGCGAAATTATGCTGAAGCCGCTTCGCTCTTCCAGTCGGCACTTGATGCAGGCATCATGGAAAAGATGCAGGACAATTGTTACTACTGGCTTGGTGAGTGTGCGTACGGCGAGAAAAATTACAATGAGGCAATCGAGCATTTCCAGAAAGTATTTACATTTAAGATTTCTGAAAAGAAAGACGACTCTCAGCTTATGATTGGTAATAGTTATCTTGCCCTAGGGAATAAAGAAAAAGCGAAAGAAGCATTCGAAAGATTTATCAAGAAATTCCCTGCAAGCCCATTTATAAAACGAGTGAAAGAGAAGTTGGGAAAACTGTAGAGTGCGATTCTTAATCGAACAATATACCGCTAATTAAATTATACACAAGCTACTACCTGCAGCGCCCCAATTTCTTAGAGCGCCGCTTGCCCTAACCCATAATTGAGAAAACCTCCTGAAGGTTAACTCCGATTGACAAAAAACCTTCGGGGGGTGATGACTTAATCTCAGAACGACGATCTGTTGATCTACTACTATATTCAGAACCCTGTTAAAGGTTCAGTAATTATTTCGCAAGCAGCATTTTCTTCACATCACTGAAGTTTTTGAGCCGGGCTTTACACAACTAACACCGGTATCTTTAATGCATGCCGAACTTTCGGAACCGTTGTTCCAAACAGAATATCTTTCAATCCGCTGTGGCGGTGACCTCCCATAATGAGAAGATCGATTTGTGTTTCATTCACGAGCTTCACAAGTTGTTTGGGCACGTTGCCGAATCCAAGATGCGTGTGAACTTTAAAATCAAACGCTCGGAGTTGTTCTGCAAGATTGTCGATATGTTCTTTATCCGTTCGTGCTTCATCATCAAACGCCTCCTTACCGAATAATTGACCGCTCACACCCTCGACAACATGGAAAAGATAGAGCGATGCGCCGTGGTGCTGTGCTATCGACTGTGCATGAGAGAGAATTTTTTCTTCCATCCCGCCAAAGTCTAAAGCAACGCCAATCTTCGTGTATGTTTGATGTGAAAGTGTAAGTTTTGGTGTCGGCATTGAAATTTCTCTCTTTCTCCTCCACAATTTTGGAAATGTCATATACATCAATAACATTATACATCCCAGAACAACTGGTACAACGGTTATCCAGATCCATATTGCATCGCTTC
>CAYGZC010000239.1:0-3729 GCA_964354225.1 uncultured Chlorobiaceae bacterium
TTAGTGGAAATAACTATTCAATCAAACATTTTTTACCGGGAGATGAACTGTTAATAGTTTTTTAAGTAGAAAGACATCGACCGTATTTTTTTGTTGAGTCATTTTAATATAAAGTTAATCAATTTGATTTGTTTCGATTTACTTAAGAGGACAATTATAAAAGATTTTTCAGGAGTATCTATTTAAAAAATATTTTCATCAACAATCCTAAATAGCCGGGGTCATATATATGAAGCTAAACTTACTTTTTATTGCATTTGTCGTTTTTTATTCATTCACCGCTCATGCACAAATTCAATTCAATACCTCACAAGATCCATTGCAAAACCTCTTTAGGATAGATGTTCACAAGGACACAATCCCATTTACGGAAATGCCGATGTCAAATGTAAATCTTGGGCATGGTACAGTTGCATTAGGTGATTACGACAATGATAACGACTTAGATATACTGCTTACAGGAATTGGTGGCAGAGAAGACTCGTCGTGGAGTGATCCATCACCCCATATTTCAAAAATTTATCGAAATGATAACGGAGTTTTTACCGATATTAATGCACCCATTGCTGGTGTGAACAATAATGACGGCACAATCTGGTGTGATTTCGATAACGATGGGGATCTTGACCTGTTTATATCAGGTGCAACAAGAGAACCTAACGCTGATCCGGTAAGCAAGATTTATAGGAACGATGCCGGATCGTTCACCGATATTGGTGTCGATTTCCCTGGTGTAGTCGGTACAGCCGCATGGGGCGACTATGATAATGATGCAGACCTCGATATCATAATGACCGGTTCCCCCGATAACGGTTCATCATTCCTTACAAGGATTTACCGCAATGATAATGGAAATTTTTCAGACATCCATGCAAATCTTCCGGGTGTGTGGGCCGCATCAGTTGCCTGGGGAGATTACGACAATGATGGAGACCTCGATCTCTCATTAACTGGTTATGGAGATTTTGGGATGACCACCAAGCTCTACGAAACTACAATTCACTCAGATACAGTTGCAACTTTCACCGACACCTACGCACCTCTGCAACTGATAAACTCTGGTTCCGTTGCTTGGGGCGATTACGATAATGATGGTGATTTGGATATTGCACTCGTAGGTTGGGCACCTGGTGGTAATGCCTTTTCAACAATTTATCGAAATGATAATGGCTCTTTTATCGACATCCATCCCAACATTGAGCCAATCGGCAGCGGCTCGGTCACACTCGATGATATAAAACAACTAAAAAATAATGTAGTTCAAACACAATTATTACATCTTGTCGGTGTGGGGAATAGTTCAGTAGAATGGGTGGATTATGATAACGACGGCGATCTCGATCTCGCCCTCGCTGGCAAAACCCAAAGTGATTCAATTATTACCAAGATCTACCGCAATGATGGGAATGAGCAGTTTACAGATATAGACGCACCACTACCTGGAGTATGGTACGGTGCAATGACATGGGGAGATATTGATAAAGACGGCGATCTTGATTTGCTTTTATCAGGATGGACAAAAGCGGATGGTATATGGCCCTATAAACCGCTCACTCGAATCTACTTGAATAATTGTGCTACACTCAATAGCCAACCCGGAGTACCGTCATCGTTGCAATCGGTACCGATGCCAAACTCTGGAATTCAACTAATCTGGAATCGATCAACCGATGAACAAACACCGAAAGAAAAACTAACTTATAATATTCGAATAGGAAGGTCACCTCAGGGCGTTGATGTCATTTCACCATCTTCTAATATCGTCAATGGTTATCGTCAAGTTCCAAGAGAAGGTAATGTGGATACTGACACGACCTTGTTGATACGCAACCTTCCTCAAGGAACATATTACTGGAGCGTACAAACTATCGATAATACATATGCTGGTTCATCATTTGCTACCGAAAAGAGTTTCACTATTGAACCATTGGAAGTAAGACCAAATGTTAATATTATCCCAAATCGATTCCAACTGAATCAAAATCATCCAAATCCATTCAATCCGACAACACATTTTGAGTATGCACTGCCTTCGGCTGAGTATGTAACATTGAAGATTTTCAATATACTTGGTCAGGAAGTGGCAACACTGATTAAAGAGTTCCACGATGCAGGTTTTAAATCTGTAACGTTTGATGGCAGCCAATTATCAAGCGGAATATACTTCTACCGCATTTGGGCGGGGACTTTTACTGATATAAAGAAAATGGTTTTGATCAAATAGTATCAGTTCGGACTCTCCACATCTGGAAGCCGATTCATTATGAGTCGGCTTTCTTTTTCTTCTCTATGGGCAACACCCTACCGCTAATAAAAAGTCATACTTTTACAATTGATTTTCTCTCCATTTTTCATCATATTTTACTCAACTACTTAGTACTCATTTACTTAAATATTCAATTTGTCAACTCCACTCATGCGGCAACACGCTCAGGTGAAGGCAAGGTATCCCGATACGATACTCCTCTTTCGTATGGGTGATTTCTATGAGACTTTCGATGAAGACGCGAAAATTACTTCGAAGGTTTTGGGGATTGTTTTAACGAGACGTTCCAACGGCGCTGCTGGAGACGTACCGCTTGCCGGTTTCCCACATCATGCACTTGAGTCGTATATGCCGAAGCTGTTGAAAGCTGGTTATCGAGTAGCTATCTGCGAACAGCTTGAAGATCCAAAGTTTGCTAAGGGAATCGTCAAGCGTGATGTAATAGAAGTAGTAACACCGGGTGTCGCTTTCTCAGATAAAGTTCTTGAGCAAAAACAAAACAACTATCTCCTTTCAATCGCTCTCCCCTCTCCAATTGCAAACGGCGAAGATACAATAGGAATTGCTTTTGTCGATGTAACGACTGCCGAGTTTAGTGCAAGTGAATTTCCCTTGAAACAATTACCTGAGCAAATTGCTTCACTTTCCCCATCAGAAATTCTTGTACAAAAGCGGGATAGAGAATCAATCCAGCAAATTCTCAAAGATCGTTACAGTGGATTATATTCAAAGCTCGATGATTGGATTTTCAATTTCGATTACGCGTACGAGCTGCTGATCAATCATTTCAAAACACAAACACTTAAGGGATTCGGGATCGAAAATTTGAGATCGGGGATAATGGCTGCAGGTGCTGTGATGAATTATCTCCAAGAGACACAGAAGGCAAATCTTCTACACATCAAAAAGATCTCACCGTATAATGTGAGTGAGTACATCAATCTCGATCAATCGACAAAACGGAATCTCGAGATAACCACGTCGATTGAGGGACATCTGGAAGGAACACTTTTCTGGGTACTCGATCGCACGCAAACACCAATGGGCGGGCGATTGTTGAAGAAGTGGATAAACTTCCCACTCCGCCGGATTGAGCCGATCAACGCACGACTTGAAGCAGTTGCAGAACTTGTCGATAACCACGACGTGCGAAAGAAAGTTATGGTGACGCTTTCCGATATTGGCGATCTTGAGCGTCTCATCTCGAAAATCTGCACCAACCGCGCAAACCCAAGAGAGGTAGTATCTCTGAAAGCTATGCTTTCTCAAATCGCAAATCTCAAATCGCAAATCGAGCAGGGACGATCATCAACTCTTATCAAAATTTATGGTGGGCTCCAACCGCTACCCAATGTCATTAGCCAAATATCCAATGCACTAACCGATGATCCTCCGCTTTCTCTCGCTGATGGTGGCGTAATTAAAAAAGGATATAATAAAGAGCTTGATGAACTCAGAGAGCT
>CAYGZC010000240.1:0-4336 GCA_964354225.1 uncultured Chlorobiaceae bacterium
TGACTTGTTTGAATTTATACGCACGAAACGAAGCGCGAAATATATTCCATTTATTTTTACAACAACAGCGCTTGATCGGACGACCTTCTTGATCGGAAAACGGCTTGGAGTTGAAGAATTTTTCCAAAAACCGATTGACTATGACCTGTTTATTGCAACTCTCAACGGTAAGATACGACAGAGTGCCAATCAATCTCCCAATATAAGATCGAGTGAAGGAATCCTGGCGCAATCCTTCTATCGTTAATATTTTTTCTGCTGATATTTAGTTCGGCGATGTTTAAAAGTTTCTATCTTTTTTTCATCTTCGACTCTTGAGATTACACTAATCGTTCCATCAACTTCCATTATTGCAGTTTTCACGTCTGCAATCCTTTCGATTCCGTGTTCCCTTATGACCTGTTCTAATTCATTCTCAGTGAGTTTTTCTTTCAGAACGTGTTCATGAATAACTCGTCCATTATGGATTAGCAGGGTCGGAGTGCCTTCGAGCATAACATTGACTTTTCCGAATTTGAAAGCAGCGAGTGTAATAATGTAATTTAGAATGATTAACGTGAGTGCAGCTACTACACCGCCGAGGATGGAAGTGTCATTACCAACCATCGCGTTTTGCACAGCATTACTGATAAGAAGAATTAGAACCAAATCAATAATGGAAAGCTGAGCAACATGACGTTTCCCTAACAAACGCAATCCCAAAAGTACGATCAAATAAATAATCGCCGAGCGAAGAACAATATCGAATATCGTATTTAACATGATTCCCTAAAATGTAATAAATAAAAATGGGCGAGCCAAATAACTCGCCCTGTAATTCAACCCTCAGTTAAGGGAAGTGAGGTGTTGGAGGGTCTGAGGATTGAAGATTCTTCAACAAAAATTCGCTCTGATAAATTCTCGATTCATTCGCGCAATATGCGAGACGGAGATTTTCTTCGGACATTCCTTTTCACAGGCATAAGTATTTGAACAAAGTCCAAATCCATCCATATCCATTTGATTTACCATTTTTTGCACACGCTGTTTACGTTCAGCGTGTCCTTGAGGCAGGAGCGCAAGCTGAGACACTTTTGCACTCATGAACAACATTGCGGATGAATTCTTACACGCCGCAACGCAGGCACCACAGCCAATACAAGCTGCGGCATCTATCGCATCTTCTGCGTTCGCTTTGGGAATCGGGATAGAGCTTGCTTCCGGGGCACAACCGGTATCAACTGAAACATAACCGCCAGCTCGAATGATTCTTTCGAACGCGGTACGATCTACAACCAGGTCTTTTATAACTGGGAAAGCTTTCGAGCGCCATGGTTCTATAATTATGCGCTCACCATCTTTGAAATGACGCATGCGAAGCTCGCATGTTGTCACTCCGCGCTGAGGTCCGTGAGCACGTCCGTCGATGTATAAACCGCAACTGCCGCAGATTCCTTCGCGACAATCATGATCGAACGCAATAATATCTTCGCCTTTTTTAGCAAGATCGCTATTGACAGCATCCAGCATTTCTAAAAACGACATATCAGGAGAAATATCGTTTATCTTGTATTCAACGAACTTTCCTTTTGAGTTCCGATTCTGCTGTCGCCAAATTTTTATCGTAAAATTCATATTTCAATTCAAAAATAAATTTCTGTTTGAGTTACTAATTAAAATCTCACATCCGACATCTGACATCATTTATAGCTACGCGTCGAGGGTTTCACATACTCAAACGTTAACGGTTCTTTATGCAATTCCCACTTAAGTCCGGGACCTTTATATTCCCATGCAGCAACGTACGAAAATTTCTCATCGTCGCGTTTTGCTTCGCCATCTTCCGTTTGGTGTTCTTCACGTAGATGACCACCGCAAGATTCTTCACGATGAAGTGCGTCGGTTACCATCAGCTCTGCCAACTCAAAATAATCAACAGCACGAACTGCTTTTTCAAGCTCAGGATTGAAGCTTTCCACTGTCCCGGGAACAATAACATCCTGATAAAATTCTTCCCGGATCTGAGGTATTAATTGAAGTGCTTTTTTCAATCCTGCATCGTTGCGTGCCATTCCGCAGTATTCATACATTACTTTACCAAGTCGTTTATGAATCTCATCAACAGTTTGCTTGCCCTTTATCGAAAGAAGTTTCTTGAATAAATCTTGAATATTTTTCTTCGATTCTTCAAATGCAGGATGATCCGGTTTTATCGGTGGAAACTTTGACGTCGCCAGATAATCTCCGATAGTATATGGGATGACGAAATATCCATCTGCAAGCCCTTGCATAAGCGCACTCGCACCCAGCCGATTTGCACCATGATCGGAGAAGTTCGCTTCACCTAAAGTGTACAAGCCCGGAATTGTGGTCATCAAGTTATAATCGACCCATAAACCACCCATTGTGTAATGCACAGCAGGATAGATACGCATGGGTGTCTCGTACGCATTCTCAGCAGTTATTTCATGATACATATCGAATAAGTTGCCGTACTTCTCTTCCACCCATGCCTTACCGTTACGCTTGATTGTATCCGCGAAATCGAGAAACACCGCTAAACCAGTTGAACCAACGCCGAATCCTTTATCACACATTTCTTTTGCCCGGCGTGAAGCAACATCGCGCGGGACAAGATTCCCGAACGATGGATACATTCGCTCTAAGTAGTAATCTCTTTCTTCTTCAGGTATTTCTTTTGGACTTCGTTTATCGCCGGCTTTTTTCGGAACCCAAATACGTCCGTCATTCCTAAGACTTTCACTCATGAGTGTTAGCTTTGATTGATAATCGCTTGAAAGTGGAATGCATGTTGGATGAATTTGTGTGAAGCACGGATTACCAAATAATGCACCTTTCTTATGTGCTTTCCAGATTGCAGTTGCATTTGAATATTTTGCCATCGTAGCAAGGTAGAAAGTGTTACCATATCCACCTGTAGCGAGAATTACTGCGTCACCAATGTATGATTCCAAAGCACCGGTTTCGAGGTTGCGCGCAACGATACCACGCGTCTGACCGTCGATGATGATGAGATCGAGCATCTCTCTGCGACCGTAAAATTTTACACGCCCGGTATTTATTTGTCGGGATAATGCACTATATGCACCAAGCAAAAGTTGTTGTCCTGTTTGCCCGCGTGCGTAAAAAGTTCTCGATACTTGTGCGCCGCCAAAAGAACGATTATCAAGCAATCCGCCGTATTCACGTCCAAACGGTACACCTTGCGCTACACATTGATCAATAATGTTCCCGCTTACTTGAGCAAGCCGGTAAACATTAGCTTCGCGTGCGCGATAGTCGCCACCTTTTACTGTATCGTAGAAGAGCCGCCAAATACTATCGCCGTCGTTTTTATAATTTTTCGGTGCGTTGATGCCGCCTTGTGCCGCAATGCTGTGCGCCCGACGCGGCGACTCATGATAGCAGAGGGAAATAACGTTATAACCCAGCTCGGCAAGAGAAGCAGCGGCGGATGAACCAGCCAAACCAGTGCCAACAACAACGATTGTGTATTTCCGCTTGTTTGCCGCATTGACAAGCTTGATATTGAAACGGTGATTATCCCATTTTTGTTGGATGGGACCTTCGGGTATTTTAGAATTGAGCGTCATTGTGAAATTCCAATTCGTTCAAGAATTTAAAAGGAAATATAACGGCATCGAAGCAAAGCCGAGTGGTATCAACAACCAGAAGATTACTCCAACCCACTCGATGAGCGATGCATATTTATTATCGCGCAGTCCGAACGTCTGGAATGCCGACTGAAAACCATGCTTGAGATGAAAACCTATAAGAAACATTGCGATTAGATAGAAGATACCGTAGATGGGTTCGGAGAATGTTGATCGCACTACTTCAAACATCGAGAAGTGCTCTCCTGCTTCGTACCGGGAAGCAAACCAGAATTGCCGCATGTGCAGCACCAGGAAAATATAAACGATACTTCCGGTAAGAAACATCGTTCGCGAAGATACCGCGCTGGTTTCGTTTTTCTTCTGTAATTCGTAGGCGTTACCTCGTGCTTGCCTGTTTAATAACCATGTGGTTATCGCCGTAATGATGTGGAAGATAAAGATCAGGAACAAACCGATCTCGATGATACGGATTACGAGAATTTGGGGAAGAATTTCGGCATACGTATCGAATGCTTTTCCTTCATCTCCTCTGAATATAAGAAGATTGCCAAAGAGATGGATAACTAAATACGAGATAAGCAGAAACCCGGTCAGCCCGACTATTAGTTTCTTCCCTACGGATGAGTTATAAAATTGTATTATTGCATGCATTGCTAAAAGATAAATCGTTTAGAAATAGTGATCGAAAATGAAGAACGAAACCTTTGATGAAGTGATAC
>CAYGZC010000241.1:0-9896 GCA_964354225.1 uncultured Chlorobiaceae bacterium
CCAGCCCAGATCAATTGTCGGCTGAAGAATGCCGAAGCACCGGCATCATAAGTTGCGCTGTACACAGAGGCGATTCCAATTAGTGTAAGCAGTAGCACGGCGAAAATAGTTTTGGTGTCGATATTTTCTTTAAACCATGTATCCATCAGCGTTCTGTTTCCCTCTCTTTGACAGTATCCGAGGCGGCAACGATCTCTTTCGGGTTATTGCGGATAAGCGTTCCGTACAGATACTGCTCGATGCACAAGCCGGCAATTGGTGCGGCAAAGGCACCTCCGAAACCGGCATTTTCTACAAGAACACATATTGCAATTTTCGGATTCTCCCGCGGTGCAAATCCGATAAACCATGCATGATCCTTTTTTCCATGCGGTCTTTGAGCGGTGCCGGTTTTACCACAAACGGTAACACCCTTCACTTTAGATGCTTGTCCCGTGCCACCCGTTTCATTAACACAACGATACATTCCTTCCTGAAGAATGTCCCAAACCCAATCGGAAATTTCTAACTTACGTGTTTCCGTCGGAACAATCTGTATTTGCCCAGTCTCTTTATCTTTAATTTTCAAAACAGCATGCGGTGTACGATAATATCCTCTATTGGCAAGTGCGGCGGCATAGCCAGCCATTTGAATTGGCGAAACACCCACTTCACCTTGTCCAATGCTTAAACTTACGAGATAACCTTGTGTCCACTTGCCCTTTCCATAAACACGATCGAAATATTCTTCCGAAGGAAGTAACCCCTGGTTTTCTTCCAAAATATCGATGCCCGTGGGTGAGCCGAAACCGAAATCTCGCCCGTATCGTGTCCACCGCTCAAGTCCTGTTTTCAGGATTAATTGATAGAAAAAAACATTGCATGATCGTTGAATTGCTTCAACAACATTCGTTGAACCGTGTGTATGTAAATCATGGAATATTTTGTTACCAAAATGAAATGCACCTGTGCAGTTAACTCGCCAGTTTGTGTTGATCACTCCCTCTTCAAGCGCAGCGGCTGCAAGCACCATCTTAAATGTTGAGCCTGGTGGATATTTGGTAAGTGTCGCACGGTTGAAAAGCGGCTTACTCTCATCAGTGTTCAGAGCTTTCCAAACATCCCAAGGTGTAATACTTCCGAACGATGTGAGATCGTAATCTGGTTTGCTGACTAATGCCAGAATGCCGCCATCGCTCGGATCGATCGCAACAACTGCACCGCGCTTATCAGCAAGGAGTGATTCCGCAAGCGCCTGAAGATCGGCATCAAATGCTAAATACAGATCACTGCCCTCACGAACTGGAACATCGTTTCTTCCTTCATTGTAATTTCCAAGCATCTGACCTAATGCATTAACCGTAATCAGCTCACAACCCTTTTGACCTCGCAGGTATCGTTCATAAGCTGCTTCTAAACCTGTTGCGCCAAGATTATCGCCGGGGCGGTACTCGTTTCCCATCTCAACTAATTGCTGGTCAGAAATTTCTTTTGTGTACCCAAAGAGATGGGTTGCTCTTGCGTTTGTTGGATAAAACCGTTTGGATTCGACCTGATAATCAACGCCGAGAAGATTGTCTTTGTTCTCTTCAATAATTGAAAGTGTTTGGAAATCGATATCACGTTTAATTTTTGCTGGGGCAAACCGATTGTACTTTATACCTTTGTCAAATTTTCCCTTAATTAGTTGTGCATCGAGGTGTAATATTTTAGATAAAAAGTCAATATTACTTAAATGAAACTCCGCCGGCGTGATTGTTACGCTGTATGATGGCCGGTTATCAACGATAAGCTTTCCTTTTCTATCGAACATCAATCCGCGAATGGGGTCCTGCGCAATCTGTCGAATGCTGTTCTCCTCCGATTTCCTTCCATAAAGATCTGCATATAAAACCTGAAGCTGAATAAGACGGAAAAGAAACACAGCAAAGATCACACCGATAGAAATGAAAAAGACAACTTTCCGCGAAGATGTTTCAGATAACTCCGTCATGTTAAGCGATATACTTTCGTGCAAATGCAAACATTGGGAGCAGTGTAAGTGCTGCCGTATAGAACGTTGTCGCTAATCCCACATGAAAAATTGCGCGCAGCAGACTTATCTCGCTGCCGCGTGTGAATGCAATGAAATAAATTGTGTTATGTATGAGTGAAGTAACCAAAACAATAAGGACATAGCGGTAACCTCCCAAGGTCATCGGCGCTTTGTTCTCCTCGAAGAAGTATCCTGCTGTAAAGCCCGCAATACATTTTGTTAATGCTGATAGTCCGATAAAATTTCCCGCAATTAGATCGAACATCAACCCAATGATGAATCCCCAGATGGTTGCGGTTAGTTGGTCCCGTTTCAGTGCAATATATACAACCCAGATTATGAGAATATCCGGAGTAATACCTTCCAGCACGAGAAGCCGCAGCCCTTGTGTTTGGATAATAATTAGAAGATAAGTGAACAGGAAATATTTGATATGGCGCATCATTTCTTGATTCGGGTCGACCTTTTCTCCAGTGATACCCGTTCTGAATCTTGAAGAGTTGTAACAATAAAAACTTGTTCAAGCGAAGCGAAATCTACACTCGGAGTAACATCAATTTCTTTGAATAAACTCCCTGGTTTTTCAATTACCTTAGATACAAATCCAATCTTGATTTGAGGAGGAAACACGTTACTATATTCTGATGTTGTTACAATATCGCCTTCTCTTACATCTTGTGTTTTAGAAACATTCATAAGCCGCACTACCTCACTGCCATCCCAAGCAATTATACCATCAATTCGGCTGCGCTGGATTTTTGCACTCGCCCGAAAATCCTTATTCAACATCAATTGCCCGATTGCATGATGGTTGCTTGTGGTAATTACTTTGCCAACTAAGCCAGTCTCGGAGATGATCGGCATGTCAGCCCTCACACCATCACTTTCACCAACATTCAGTGTGATTGTGTTGCGCAGGAGATGCAAACTCTTACCAACAATGTCGGCAGCAACAAGCTTGAATTCGCTATGATCTTTCAATCCTAACATTGCACGCAAGCGTATATTTTCCAACCGTGCTTCACGCAGGCGATTGACTTCATCTGAGAGATTTACATTCAACTGACGGAGGATTTCATTTTCACGCTTTAGCTCGAAGACATTAGGGATTATTGAAAGGGTATTCTGGAATACACCAATAAATCCAACAGTATAAGAGCGTATCGCGCGAATCTGAACATTATCGTTTGAACTGAGGAGAATCAAAGAAATGATTATGAGGAGTGCAAGAACAAAATATTCCTTGAATAACAATATTATTGAAACTAATCTTTGCATTTGTAGCTCTGAGCGTGGAGCGATGAGCGTAGAGAAATAAAAATATTCCGGTGCTCGCCGTTTAGTGTTCTTAGTATCTCCTGCTCTTCACCAAGACTTTACTGTAATGACTAAGATGTTCTAATACTTTCCCTGTTCCACGGGCAACAGCTGTGAGCGGATCCTCAGCAATGTGGACAGGTAAGCTTGTTTCCAATCGTATTCGTTCGTCGAGTTGCTTCAAGAGTGCGCCGCCGCCCGAAAGCATGATACCCCGATCAAGAATATCGGCTGAAAGCTCCGGAGGTGTTCGCTCGAGTGTAAGCTTAATTGCATCAACAATTTGCTGTATGGATTCGTTCAAGCATTCACGGATTTCAACCGAGCTGGCTTCTGTCGTCTTTGGGATTCCATTTACCAGATCGCGCCCCTTCACTTGAATCGTGACTTCTTCCTTCAGCGGCATCGCAGATCCAACTTCACACTTGATTGCCTCGGCAGTACGTTCACCGATTAGAATGTTATGATTCTTTTTAAAGAATTGTATTATGGCATTATTCATCTCGTCACCGGCGATGCGGATAGATTCTTCATTCACGATTCCGGATAGTGCAATCACTGCAATTTCCGTTGTCCCCCCGCCGATATCGACGACCATGTTTCCGGCAGGTGCATCAACATCCAAACCGATGCCGATAGCTGCTGCCATCGGTTCTGCGATGAGATGGACCTCTTTCGCACCGGCATGTTCGGCGGCATCACGAACTGCACGCTTTTCAACTTCAGTTACACCGCTCGGGATGCACACAACAATCCGTCTGCTCGGCAGCCAGTTTGAATGAACTTTCTTGATAAACTCGCGCAGCATACCTTCGGCAATTTCAAAGTCGGCAATAACGCCGTCCCTCATCGGTCTAATTGTACGTATGTCACGATGTGTTCTGCCGAGCATCTCTTGCGCTTCGTTACCGATGGCAACGATTCGTTTCGTATTGCGGTCGAACGCAACGATGGATGGTTCATTCAACACAATACCTTTACCTTTCATAAAGATAAGTGTGTTTGCGGTGCCGAGGTCGATTGCTAAGTCTGCGGAGAAAAATGATAAGAAGCCCATGAGTTATCTTTTAAATGATTAAAATGCTTGGAACAATATAATAATTATCCATTAATGTTTAAAATGTCGGATACCGGTAAATATCATCGCAACATTATTATCATCAGCCGCCTTGATAACTTCCGCATCTCGCACAGAACCACCCGGCTGAATAACAGCGGTTGCACCTGCTTTTACTGCCTCCAGAAGTCCGTCGGCAAATGGGAAAAAGGCATCGGAGGCAACAGCGGTTCCTTTTAAATTTAGTCCTGCCTCCTGTGCTTTAATAACAGCGATGCGTGAGGAATCGAAACGCGACATCTGTCCGGCACCAACACCGATTGTTCGATCGGGACGTGCGTAGACTATTGCATTCGACTTGACATGTTTAACTACTTTCCAGCCGAAAACCATTGCGGCATGTTCTTCATTTGTCGGAGACCGCTTCGTGACAACTTTCATGGCATCCTGATCGATAATTATGTCATCTGGTGTTTGCACCAACAGACCGCCCGTGATATGTTTAAGAATAAAACCATGCAGTGATTGCAGAGAAGAACGTTGTTTAATTAAACGGCGATCTTTTTTCTTCTTGAGAAACTCTAAGACACCGTCATCGAAATTGGGGACAATAACAACTTCAGTAAATACTTTGTCGATTAACTGTGCTGCTACTACATCCAGTGAACGGTTGCCGACAACTATTCCTCCAAATGCGGATTTTGAATCTGTAGTAAATGCTTTCTCATACGCTTCTGCTAACGTCTTGCCCGTTCCAACACCACATGGATTTGTATGTTTAATGATAACAACTGTCGGCTCTGAAAATTCTTCCACCAATTCTACAGCCGCTTGAATATCGACGATATTATTATACGATAGCTCTTTTCCGTGAAGCTTCTCAAAGAATTTAAAAAACTCACCGTACAATCCGGCTTTCTGATGAGGATTTTCTCCGTATCTTAGTTCTTCAACTTTCGGCAATGTTATGGAAAAATTATCAGGTAAATTGTTTGTATCCGATTCTTTATGTGGGTCGATGAAAAATTTTGAAATTGCTGCTTCATATTTAGAGGTGCGAAGAAACACTTCCTGTGCAAATTGAAAGCGGCTCTTTTCCGAAATGTATCCGTCGTTTGCTTCCAACTCGGCAATGATTTGCTGATATTGAGCGGGATTCGAGATCACAACTTTGTATTTGTAGTTTTTTGCTGCAGCGCGCAACATCGAGGGACCGCCAATATCAATCTGCTCGATAGCTTCATCGACTGTGATGTTATCTTTTGCAACTGTTTGTTCAAATGGGTACAGATTTACAACCACCATGTCGATTGATTTGATACCAAGTTCTTGTATTTGTTGTTGATGGGATGGAAGATCCGGTAATGCAAGCAATCCGGCATGTATATTAGGATGAAGTGTCTTTACTCGTCCATCAAGAATTTCAGGAAAACCGGTTATGTCTGAAATTGCAGTTGCAGGCACCCCGGCGTTTCGCAGTGTGTTCAGCGTTCCTCCGGTTGAGATAATTCCGATATCCCATTGCTGAAGTTGTTTAGCAAAATCTACAATCCCTGTTTTATCTGACACGCTAATTAGCACTTGTTTGATTTTTACTAGACTCATCCTTAACTCACAATAATTACTTTTTGTCCATCAACTCTCACTCTTCCCTCAGTAAATAGACGGATTGCCTCAGGGTAAATATCATGTTCTATTTGCAATACTTTTGTTGCCAGAGTTTCCGGCGTATCATCTGGTTCAACCTGAACAGTCTTTTGCAAAACAATCGGTCCGTGATCATACTCTTCATCAACGATGTGAACGGAGGCACCAGAGAATTTTTCTTTAGATGCAATCACTGCTTCGTGAACATGGATGCCGTACATTCCTTTTCCCCCAAACTTGGGAAGAAGCGCCGGATGGATGTTGACTATCCGATTTTTAAATGCTTTAATAATATTCGGATCGATCTTTTTCATATATCCGGCAAGCACGATGAAATTTACACGATCCTTTTGCATCGCCGACATGAGTGCTGCATTGAAATCGTCATCGGATGCAAACTGTCTGCGATTTATATGAAGGATAGGAATGTTGTTCTCTCGAGCAACCTCCAACGCGCCGGCATCGGGATTGTTGCTGACGACAATAACGATATGTGCATTGCGTATTTTTCCTAACTTGATCGACTCAAGGATTGATTTGAAATTCGATCCTTTACCGGAAGCGAAAACCGCAATGTTTAATTTATCAGACAACTGTTCTTTGATGAAAATTTTCTTCAAATTTACACATTATTTGAAGAATAATCAATAAAACGAGTAAATTGTTTCCGATTTATTTTGATACACCTGCTTCAAGGAATTCAATAAAATTTTTCCTTCCATCCATTTTCACTCTTGCACCGATTGGAAAACTCAATGAATCTTTTATATGCCCGTAGGGAATACCTGAGATAACGGGAAATTGATAATTATGAAAGGTGTCTTTAAAAACTTGTGAGAGTGTTAATGATGGCTTTCCTTTCTCTGGGTCGCAGCCACCGAAGCCACCAAGCAATATACCGTTGGTCTGGTTGAGTGTACCAACAAGTTTCATCTGCTGCAACATGCGGTCGATGCGGTAAGGTCGTTCATCTATTTCCTCCAAAATAAATATCGGATCGCGAAGAGAAGGGAAGAAATGTGTACCGATAAGTGCGGTCACCATCGAAAGATTACCGCCTATCAATCGACCGATTGCTTTTCCTGGACGACTGATAATGGATGATTGATCTGGATTTACTTTAATTGATTGTGGTGGTTTAGTTGACATTAAACATTCCCAGAATCGTTCCTCTGTTTTATCTTGTAATCTTTCTGCCATTTCAACGGCAACCATAGGTCCTGAAAATGTTATCAAGTTAGTTTTAGCTAAGAGCGCTGAATGCAATGCGGTAATATCGCTGTAACCGACAAGAATTTTTGGGTTTCGTCTGATAAGATTGTAATCGAGTAGTGGAAGAATTCGGTGGGAACCGTAACCACCGCGCAGGGTGAAGATTGCTTTTACTTTTGGGTCGGCAAAAAAATTATTCAGGTCGGCTGCTCGCTGAGAATCGGATCCGGCAAGATATCCATACTTTTTAAGAACATTCTTCCCCGGTTTAACACGGAAACCACATCGTTCAAGATAAGTAATGCCCTTATTGAGTTTTTCTGTCGATGCGGGTGAGCTTGCCGGTGCGCAAACACCGATGACATCGCCGTGTTTGATTCGTCTGGGTTTTATGGTTCGCATAGATGGCGAAAGATAGTCAGATTTCAAATCAATTTCAAGAAGATATCATCAAATTGCTATTATGGAGTAACTTTCTTACCTTCTACCGGATTGGACATTCATTTATATCATAAAAGGAGCACAATATAATTTTTGTATTTTTTCTTTTCGTGGCAATAATTGCATTACTAAGCTGGATAACGGCGCGAAGGAAGGTCGTTCAACAGCATAATATCTTGTTCCGCAGTGCAATGATGGTTAGCGGGGCAATAGCAGTCCTTGCCGTACTTCTCGCGCTCTCACAATTTTTTAGCATTATTCCGGCAGGACGTGTCGGTGTGGTCGATTTCTTCGGCATCGTTTCCGACCGTACTCTATCGGCAGGTATTAACTTGGTCAATCCGATGGCAAAGATTCAGAAATACTCGATCCAAACAAAAGAGCATAAAGAAGCAATGCAGGTGCTCTAGCGGGAAGGATTGACGATTGGACTGGAGATCAGCGCTCTATACCGATTAAATCCCGATTCAGCTGCCCGGGTCTACAAAACGATTACCGGCGGCGATTATGAGACTATAGTTCTTATCCCGCAATTCAGGTCGATGAGTCGTTCTGTAACGGCAAGTTTCCAGTCAAGTGCATTATACTCAACTGAACGTGAACGCCTTGGAGTAGCAATAATGGAAGAACTGGCAAAGGTCGTTGCTCCCCGCGGGATTATCATCGAAGCCACACCGTTACGCAACGCGGGACTTCCATCTCAGCTCACGGAAGCCATTGAACAAAAACAGCGTGTCGATCAAGAGAGCTAGAGAATGGAGTTCGTTTTAACGAAAGAAAAACAAGAAGCAGACCAGAAGAGAATAGAAACGCAGGGTATTACCGATTTCCAAAAAATAGTTGCAACAGGTATCAACGATCAGCTCTTACGGTGGAAGGGAATTGAAGCGACAATGAAAATTGCCGAGTCTCAGAATGCCAAAGTTGTCATCATCGGAAGCGGCAAAGACGGCCTTCCGATCATCCTCGATACAAATTAAGCACGGCTGACGGTTACAGTTCCTGATCTGTCAGCAAGTCATCGGTATCGTACAGCTTCTCAGGATGTTTAATATATTCGGGCTTTTGCTGACGCTGACAAGCGATGAGCGTGATGAGTGAAAGCCCCGAAATTATGCCGAGTATTTTCCAAATGTTCATACATAGCTCCATTAATTATTGGGTGCAAATGAGTCCGACAGATTTCCATAACCGAAGATAAACAACTGAGAACCAATGCTGTTTTTCAATTTCGTTAAGGAGCAAATATTCATGGATCATCCACTCTTCGCGGTTGATGATCTGCCATTTGTATTTAACTTTCATAATATTAGCTTTCGTAAATTTTCTGATATAATTAGATGAATATTTACGATGCTATCTGTGGGTACCGTCACTGTACATGGTTAGTATCACTCAAGTAAGAGAATGGACGAATACATAAAAATGCTGATAATATGCAAATTTCAAGCAATTATTTGATTTTTTATAAACCGTACAGAATCATTTGTCAGTTTAGTGATAGAGAAGGAAGGAATACGCTTTCTCATTATGGTCCGTTCCCGCCGGATGTCTATCCAGTTGGTAGATTGGATGCTGATAGTGAAGGATTAGTTCTACTCACGAACGATGGGAAGCTCAAACATTTTCTCCTCGAACCAAAGTACCAACATCCTCGCACTTATCTCGTTCAGGTGGAAAGAGTTCCTACGGCAGAAACTCTCAACAGGTTACGTAATGGAGTTGTGATTGAAAAAATAAAAACATTGCCTACCCAAGTGAAGTTACTGACAGATGAGCCGATTCTTCCCGAGCGATCTGTCCCGATTCGATTTCGGAAGACCGTTCCAACAACGTGGCTTGAAATTACTTTGCACGAAGGTCGCAATCGTCAGGTAAGAAAGATGACTGCCGCGATAGGTCATCCGACTTTACGATTAATTCGAATTAGAATTGGATCACTAACACTTGAAGGATTGAAACCGGGTGAGAGTCGAGAGCTTACAAAACAAGAAATAAAATCGTTAAGAGAATTAATAAAACCTGACAGATAAAAATACCTGTCAGGTTTAGAACTTAATTATTAAGAGAGACATCTGAAAAATTAGAGATAAAGATAGATTTACAGAAACAGATACAAAATTTTAAAAAATTAGTAATAAACCAATTGCTCAAAAGCTGTTCAAGATATGTTCTTTGATAATATCGAACTTGTTCATAGCCGGAAGA
>CAYGZC010000242.1:0-9713 GCA_964354225.1 uncultured Chlorobiaceae bacterium
ATGATTATTGTGAATAATGTTCCGAGTTTCGCCGTCTCATATCCATACGCATTTGCCAAACGAGCGCTTCCCTTTCCAATAGATTGCCCTACTAATGTTTGCGCAGCAATACCAAATCCGAAACAAGGCATCAATGAGATGAATAATGCACTGATGACAATATTACTTGCCGCTTGTTCAACAGTGCCTATGATACCGGTTATCGCCACAAAAACAAGAAACCCTAACAATATAAGAATATTTTGAAAAGAAACAGGTAACGATATTTTGATAATTTGAGCGATAACGTCTTTCGATATGTGAAAATGAGAATAATACTGATATTGTTTTCGATAATAACCAATAAAAGTTACAAACAAGAAAAATAAACATCCCAAACCCATACTTATTGAATAACCGATTCCAGCTCCAGCTAACTCCATTCTCGGAAAGCCCAATCCTCCAAACATGAAAAGATAATTGAACCAGATATTAAAAATATTAATTACGATGGCAGATATCATAAAAATCTTCGTGTGTCCAATCCCAAAGAAAAATCCTCTATACGAAACTATGAGTAAAAATAATGGTAAGCCAAGAAATTGATAACGCATATAACCGGCGCCAGCTAAAGTCACGTCATCATTTTTAGAAAAAAAATCAATTATATCATAAGAGAAAAAGTATCCAAGTGCACCAATGATAACACCAAGAATCAAACAGATAAAAAGTGAATTGTTAAGCACTTCGCCAACACCACGCATATTATTCTCTCCCTGACGCCGCGCGATTAAAACATGAGTTCCCGTACTGAGACTCGAGAAAAAACTTGTAATAGCCATTGTTCCTAAGAATCCTAATCCCATGGCAGCAAGCTGAACATGGGTATTTTCCAACCTACCAACCATTGCGGTATTGACAATAGAGACAATCATCTGGGATGACAGACCAGCAATAGCAGGTATAGCAATCCGAAGAATTTGTTGTGAAAGATTTTTATTTATTCCGATGTTCATTCAAGCTACCTCTAACAATTGATAGAGTGCCATATATTATTTTTTATTAAGGTAAGGATTTCTGATGAGATTCTCAATGGATATTCAATAAAAAACCCATTCTTTAGAAAAGGAATGGGTTTTCACTATCATTATTACCTACTGTCAAACAGAAAATTGACTGATATACCGATCTGCATCACGGGCGAATGAAGATTTGGGGAATTCTTTTTTCAATCTCTTAAGCAATGTGACTGCTTTTTCCTTTTCGCCCCCGAGTCCATAACAGCGTGCGGCGGAATTCAAATAATCCGGAGTATTGACAGAATTAGAAATTGTTTTCGTAGCTTTCTCAAAACTTGATGCTGCGTTTAGATATTCACCTTTTACTTCATAGCAGCTTCCCACACCTGCCAGTGCAGATGCTATTAAAAGCTCATTCTTGCCGCTGAAATTATCATACTGTTTTAATGCTTCATCATAATTTCCCAAATAATAATATGCATTAGCAAGGTAAAAACGTGCAATCTCACCGGACTCAGTATTACCATAGTTATCGACAATTGCCTTTAATCCCATCATACCTCGCTCCGGTTGGCCATCGATAGCCATCTTGTATTGCCGAACATCGCTTGATGCACCATCGTAGATGGCAAACACTTTACCGAGTTCTGTGGCTGCCTTATCGTTGTTAGCTTTTTTATTATTCACATAGATGATGATCCCAATAACGATCACTACTAAGGCAGTGACAGCGTAGCTGATGTACTTTTTATTTTCAGCATAAAACGAAGTAATCTTTACATAAGTCGTTAGCAGCGCATCTTGTTTGATTTCTTTTCTAGTAATTTTCTTTTTTGGTTTGAGCATAACTGATATTCCTAAAATAATTTTTATAATAAATTCTTATCCCGCTTTCGTTTCACTTCAACGGGATTTTCAATTCAACTGATAACTTAACTTCTCCCGCTTTGCGGGATTGTTAAATTATGTTGAATTGGAAGTACGCCCGGCGCGATTCGAACGCGCGACCTACAGCTCCGGAGGCTGTCGCTCTATCCATCTGAGCTACGGGCGCAAAGGATATCGTCATTTTACCGGGTTGTTTTACCATGCTTTGATTATTTTCAACGCTGGTTTGATAAAAATCTTTCAATAATGTAGCATTTATTTTAGAGAGTTCCAACCGAATAATCTTCCGCTCTTGAACAGTTGCTTTGACGGGAGAATGAAACCCTTATTAAAACAAGCTTAGTTTCTTAGTGGCAATTTCTGCGATGATAAAATTCTTATTTAGCAATCTTCTTATATTTTCTAAGTTTCCTTACTACGTGTTGGGGAAGCAATTTACTTTTCTGGATGCTGCTCCGTTTTAATAATTGTTGAATGTCAATTTTCCCTTTTATTAATTTCGATGCATCGGTATCTTCATACAATCGCATCATTACAGAATTATAAACATCGATACTAACATTAATGCCAAATTCTACACCAAGCCGAAATGCATTTAGGGGTGATTTCAATTCCTTGACAATTTCGTGATTTTTAAATTTCAATTCACCTATCCTGCAATAATCCGTGCTTTTACCACTTATAAAATCTGTTCGCCTTGAATATAATGTCGATAAATCATGTTGTAGATACTCGAGTAATTTTAACATAAACACATTTTCTAAGTTCTTCCTTGTATAATCTTTTGGGTTTAATTTTTTTTTCGGTTTAACTTGTTTATTCTTTTTCATCTGTTCCTCATTAATATTTTAAAATGACAATTTCTATGCACGTTAAAAGGATTACCTCATCAAAACCATCTTCTTTGTCTCGATAAAAACCTGTCCTGAGTGGAGCGAAGGATCGATAGCAACCAATCTGTAATAGTAGACTCCGCTTGGTATACCTTCTGCATTCCAAGTTATAGAGTATTCACCTGCTTGTTTCTTTTCTTGAGCAAGTGTTGCTACTTCTTTGCCAAGCAGGTCATAGACTTTAAGAGTGATGTAACTTTCTTTCGGTACTGAGAATGATATTCTTGTTTGTGGATTGAAGGGGTTGGGATAATTTTCAGATAATGCGAAGTTGCCAACTGTATGCGATTTCTCTTCTACACCGGTGATAAGCATCTGCCAAAAATATGTATGCTTCGTGGAATTCTCCCACACACCATCAACCCATTTCTTTGTCATAATTTCTTTTAGGTTTTCATTTTCATCGTAACTGTAAGTGGATGTAGTGGAATTCATCCATAAACTACCATTCCACCTTTGATGTAACATCTCAATTATTGTTCCATTTGCATTGTAGATTGTCTTATATTGGTCATTATACTCCCACGTACTGCCATTCCACGTCTCATAAAAACGCAGCATTTGGTTCCCATTCTCATCATATATGTAAATGTATTGATCATGATTCACCCACACACTCCCATTCCAAGTTTGAATCAATTCTTCCGTTTGGTTTCCATTTCCATCGTATGTGTAAGTGTATTTCACCGAATTCACCCCCCCTATCTGATATAGCCCTACTGTTTGTTTTCCCTCTGAATCATAGGTGGCAGTGTATTTCCAGGAATCCACCCATGTACTACCGTTCCAAGTTTGATACAGAACTTCAATCATTTTTCCAATAGCATCGTAGGAGTAAGTGTATTTAACCGAATTCACCCACATCCTAACACCCCAATCTTGGTGTAGCTCCTCTGTTATTTTTCCATTTGCATCATAGGTGTAAATGTATTTATGTGAATTCCCCAACCTGCCGAAGAACCATGTCTGATATAATTCCTCTGTTAGGTTTCCGTTTGCGTCGTATGCGTAAGAGTATATACCATCATTCAACCACACACTACCGTCCCAACGTTCATGTAAATTCTGCGTTTGGTTTCCAAGTGAATCATAGGCGTAAGTATTTTTTCCTTTATTCAGCCAAGCACTCGTAATAGTATCCAATATCTCGTATAAATCGGTGGTCATTAAATACAGAGTATCCGATAAATTTTTTGAGAACCAAGTTCCGCGTTCATCGAGTTCTCTTGATAAATTGAATCCCTGCTCAACTTCCATCATCTTTTCTTGAATAAATATCTGACCATGCTGTAGGTTCTCCTTTTTCTGAGGGAACACCGATGCTGTAAACGTAATTGCAAGCATCGTGATAACGAAAAAAACAATAGCAAAGCTCTTCATAAATACTCTTTATTTTTTATGCGTCGAAATGGTTACACGAAACTAATAAAATATTCTATAAAAATCAATTTATATCATTAATAAAGACTTCTGAAATATTATATTAATAAACAAAAAACAGTCACGCTGAGCTTGTCGAAGCGTGAATTTGAGTCAAGAAGTCATGGTTCGACAGGCTCACCATGACATTTATTTTATTATTCAGATGTCTCTAATAGTTGTTTCGAGCTGATGGCTCCTTCTCGAATAACGACCAATCTCTCCCCGCTCACATCCACAACAGTTGAAGGAAGAGCCGATTCAAGATCGCCGGCATCGAGAAATAAATCTACTTTACTCGCAAACACTTTTTTAAGTGTATCAACCGTTGTTATCGTTTTACCGCCGGATATATTCGCACTTGTGGAAAGAAGCGGAGTTCCACATTCAGCAATAAGCTTCAAGCAGAATTTATTTTTCGGTATGCGAATTCCTATCTTGCCATCTTTGGAGATAAGGGATTGATGGATGTGTCGGTTTGCTTTGAAAATCATTGTCAATGGTCCGGGCCAAAACATTTTTATCAATCCATTTGCCAATGGCGTGATATCATCAACTAACTCATTCAGCATTTTTTTATTATGCGCAAGAACTAACGCAGGATTATTTTCGGACCGATGTTTAATTTTGTATATCCGCTTAACTGCTTTAACATTCAAAGCATCACATCCGAGTCCGTATATCGTATCTGTGGGATATAGTATCACTCCTCCGCGCCGGATAGCTTCTGTAGCTTGGCAAAGAACATTGCCTTTCATCCAATCAGGATTTATTTTTATTACCGCCCCCATTGCCTACAGCTTTGAGCTTGTAACTGATGACGGTTCCAACAAACCGAGAACTTTCTTCAAAACATCATCAGATGAAATTCGTTTCATGCAATCGAATGTCCCAGTTGGGCACTTATCACCACCGTGGATAGAGCAAGGTCGGCAGGATAATCCTTTTGTCTCTACGACAATATCATTCTCTCCATAAGGTGCAAAACCAAATTCAGGTGCCGTTGCACCAAATATCGCCACCACGCGAGTTCCAACCGCGACTGCAAGGTGCATGGGTGCGCTATCATTTGAAATTAATATTTTGCAGCGTTGAATTAGTTCGGCAGATTGAAGTAATGTTAATTTTCCTGCGGCAGAATAAACGTGCTTCGATAAAATTGCATCACGAATCTCACAGCACAACGATTCATCATCCTTCCCACCTATCAGAACTACACGATAATCATAAGTTGTAAGTTTTCTAACAAGCTCAATGAATCTTTCTTTGAGCCAGCGCTTCGTATTCCACACTGAACCGGGGGCGACACCGATGAGGGAGTTGACATGCTGGATTCCATGATCGGAAAGAAATAGTCCGATACGTTTACGATCATGAAAGGAGGGATATAATTTTGGACACTCACGATGATTTGTTTCAATTCCGATCTTAACTAATAGCGAGAGATTCCGATTGATTTCATGAATCGTATTCTGATAATGTACTATGTCTGTATAAAGAAACCGTCCGCTGCTTTTATCGAAACCAATGCGACGTTTAATACCAGCTAACCTCACAAGAGAAGCACTCCTCACGGAGCGATGAGGCACAAATGCGATATCATATTTTTTACTTCGAACAATTTTAACCTGTCTTAGAAGTCCTGCGATTCCGGAATCTTTACCCTGTTTATCAAATATAATTACTTCATTTATGGCTGGATGATTCGCTAATAAATCTGCAACACGAGGTATGACAATTATATCTATTGCAGCGGAGGGATAATACTTCTTCAGCACTTGCACCAGCGGTAATGTCAGAACAACATCTCCTGCATAGGCAGTCTGCACGACTAATATTTTATTCAATTCAATTTGTGGCATCAACTATCGTTTGTATTTGAGGTTCAGCTTCACCAAGTGTATGCTTCCATCGGCGGTGCATCCACAGCCATTGATCGGGATATTTTCGGATATATCTTTCTAATACTGCGGTATGACGGCGCGTTAGTTCCTTTACATTTTCTTTATTATATCCGTCCAAATCTGAAAATGGAATTTCTTCCAATACAACTTCGTAAGTGCCGTCATCCTGACGAATTATAAAACCAATCTGCAGCGGAGCTTTGCTTCTTAGAGCAAAGACAGCCGGTCCCTGATGAGTTGTTACCATGCGACCGAAAAATTCTACATACACACCTTCCGGACTGGCACTCTGATCTGGGGCGATAGCAACAATCCCGCCGCTTTGCAAAGTTCGGATGATTTCACGAACAGACATTCCCATAGGTATAACCTTGTTTCCAAAAATACAACGATGACGATTAATTATTTTATCCACGAGCCGATTATCCTGTGTTTGAACAACAATAGTAATTGGTATTTTACTTAGGTAAGCTATACTGAGCGCGATAAGCTCCCAATTTCCAAAATGACCAGAAAGCATCACCATTCCCTTGCCAGCAGAAAAACCCGATAGCATGAGATCAATATTTTTCGGCTTAACAAGTTTTCGGATAATATCATCCTTGAGATTCGGAAACCAAAGCAACTCAATAAGCGAGATCCCCATATTGCGGAATGCCCCCAATGCTATCGAATTTAACTCGGCTTTATTTATTTCAGGAAATGCATGACGGAGATTATCAAAAGTGATCCGACGCCGCTCATTCAGCAAGTAGAAGGCAATACTACCAAAATAGTAACCTAAACGCTGAGCAGATTTCAACGGCAGCGCAAGGACGAACCATTTGAACAATTGAAATAAAATAAACTCTATTCGATATCGCATGACAACAACCTATCGCATCCTCATGGCATAATGATTGTACCAATCTTGATCATGGAGTTCATCTCTATGGGTTGAATGTGCAAGTATATAATTACCCAGTGCGTCCCGATCGACAAAAATAAATATTACACCACCCTGGATATCGGGATAGTGCCAGATTTCATAAGGATTACTCTCTGATGTGCTTGGAAAGCGTTCTATCTCATCATATTGTCCGTATACGATATAAATACGTCCACGGTCTGTTTTCCATCCTTCTCTGAAACCTGATGTAAACTGTTCATTAACATACTCAACACGCTTGTAATAAGCTTCCTCAACTTTATCACTTTGTGTTTGCCTATCAGTGATGCGGCGCTTCCAAAAATCATATAAAAATTTTTGTTTTGCTTTAAGCTCGGTGAGCTTGTCATATTGATCGCGCTCGAAGCTGGAAGCAATATAACGCGCTTGATCAAATAAATTGTTGATATCTTTCTCACTTAGCACTGCATACTTACTTCCCATAAAATCAGAGCCGGTTGGACTAAGAGAGGAATCGGGAACCGAGCCGTACTTGTAAATAAATAATCGTTTGTCGGTAGCGGTTAATATATTTTTCAGGGTGTCCATCAGCGATACCCGAAAAAGATATGCACCGGTTCTGAGAGGGGTTAGATTTACTGTGCCAACTTCAACACTTGAATTATATAACCGGGGTTTCGTTTTATCATTCGTGATGATCTCTTTCCCTGAGGCATCAATTACCGATGTTCGAACGATAAAATTCTTTTGATCATTATTTTTAAGAAGGTTATAAACAGTTGTGTAATAATACATAATCGGTAAACCGCTTCCGTACAGTCTGCTCGGATTTGGCAATACCTCAAGTGTGTTTTTATAAAATAACGATTGTTTATCGGTAGAAGGCTGAATGGATGTACAGAATTCTATATCGCTAAAAAATTCTTTATCGGTTGGATAACTGACGATATTTAATGGAGTAACAAAGTTATCTCGCCTTGTCGTATCATTGACATCTTCGCAGAGAAGATGGATTGTATAATCACCGGGCGGTAAAGCAACCGACTGGAGACCGAGTAATGTTTGCGGTCTGATAAATCCTTTACTACTATCTATAACGTGTGTAATGTACCAATCTTTATCCGCAATGATTTGGCTATTTCGCCGAATCTCCCATTTCATATTTGCTTTGCCAACATAACGTCCGGAATCGAGTTTGTACGCAAGCATATTTTCACGTACACCGTAATACATTTCTAAATAAACTTGCGTTGAATCTGCATAGAATCGAGCGACATCTACATCGAGCTTGAATTCAATATTACTTTTTATGATATCTTGTGAATATATCCCGGTATGCAACAATAAGATGAAAACAAAAGGCATCCAATAAATTTTTCTCAAAAATCAATCCCCTATAACTTTGACGACTACCCGTTTTCTGCGTTGTCCATCAAATTCAGCATAATATATTTGCTGCCATGGACCAAAATCGAGTTTGCCGTCGGTTATTGGAATAATAACTTCGTGGTGAATTAATAAACTTTTCAAGTGTGCATCTGCATTCGTTTCGCCTGTACGATGATGCCGGTAATTAGGATTAAACGGTGCTAACCTTTCCAACCATTCATCAATATCTTTTATAAGACCAGATTCTGCATCGTTGATATAGATACCGGCGGTTATATGCATAGCGGAAACTAAAACAATTCCCTCTTTCACTTTGCTGCGAGCTACAATTTCTTCAACATCTTTAGTGATATTGAGGTACTCTCGTTTATTTTTTGTTGTGAACCAGAGATATTCAGTTAGATGTTTCATAGTATTTTCAACCTTAACATATTAAAAAAGTATCATAAAGGCAATAAACAAAACGGCATCCCGTAGAAAACAGGATGCCGTTTAATCATCGATCAGCTTTCAGAGTTGTTTGTGATGCGAGGAACACCAGACTTCATACACTCATACAATGGAACAGAGTTTACGTCAAAAGTGGTACGAGGATGGTTACAGTGACTTGGTGTGAAGACGTTGTTTATTGAGCTGGGCAGTCCCTGGGAGAACGGATACATGGAATCATTTAGTGGAATGCTAAGAGACGAACTTTTGAATGGAGAAATATTTGATACAGTAACAGAAGCAAGAGTAGTTATAGAACAATGGAGAAGAGAATATAATCAACAAAGAGACCTCACAGCGCTTTGGGATACCGACCACCGGCACCTGAAGCTTTTCTTTCTGGCCAGGCTAACCAATTGAATCTGAACAAGGAATTAACTATTATTCCCGTTGGTACATAATATGGGAGCAGGTCACTAAACTATAGATAATTTCAAATTTAATGTAAGAAAAGGAGGAACAGTATCAAGAAATTTCTTATAAACATATTATATGTGGGGACATCCAAAATAAGTTATTACTTGTCATTTCGAGGAGCAGAGCGACGAGAAATCATAAAATCCTATTGTCTTGAGATTCCTCTCCCGCCTTCGGCGGGATCGGAATGACAAATTAAAACTTTTTTGACAACCTCACACTTAACGAGAGCTTTAAATTACTTTAACAATACCATTTTCTTAATATGCTGATATTGACCTTCGTTCACGACAAGACGATAGAAGTAAATACCTGAGGCAAATTCGGCAGCATCGAACATTACCTCCTGATAGCCCTCTTCCATTTCCAAATTCTCAAACAATGTCGTAACTTCCCTGCCGAGAACATCATATATTTTTAGTGTCAC
>CAYGZC010000243.1:0-3358 GCA_964354225.1 uncultured Chlorobiaceae bacterium
CGAGCAGGAGGTAAAGCTCGAGCACAGGATGCGAACGGAAGGGACACAGCGCCGCGCCGATTAGGCGGTCGTTATCGCGCCAAACTTCCGCGATGTGAAGTTTTTCGTTGAAGCAAAGAAACCGGCGCACGACCTTACCAATGCAAACTACTACTATCAAACCGTACGTTACGGATGGAACAAGACAACGCCAATTGCCATACTCACCGACTTTGAAGAGTTTCATATCCTCGACTGTTGCTACAAACCGGACATAAAAAATGCGCTCAACTACAAGATTGAAACGTTCCACTACTCGCAATACACAGATGAGGAAATATTCAAAAAGATTTTTTACCTTTTCGGTCGGGATGCCGTTGCAGGCGGCTCGTTAGAGAAGTATGCCGGGACACTTACAAAGCCACGCGGCAAAGCAGGGAAGAAAGGAATCGTTAGAGGAAGATACCAGCAGGTTGATGAGGCATTTTTGGAGCTGCTGGATGGATACCGCGATACGCTTGCCCATGCATTCAAAAATAAGAATCCGCAACTCGACGGTGAATCGCTGACCGAAGCAGTACAGCGCACGCTCGACCGGCTTGTCTTTATCCGTTTTCTTGAAGATAAAGGGATTGAAGAGCCGATGATTATCAACCTCAGCGAGAAACAGTTGGCGTGGGGTTCATTTATTACGTTGTGCCGAAGCATGGAGCCGAAGTACAACGGACTCGTTTTCAAGCCGCATCCGGTAATCGATAGCCCAACTTTTGTTGCACCCGATGATAAGACTTTTTCTGAGATATGCAGAGAGATTTCCGATCCGTCATCACCATACGACTTCGACACAATTCCCATCTCTATTCTCGGAAGCATCTACGAGCGGTTTCTCGGAAAGATTGTTACAACAACCGACAAGCGTGCGAAGGTTGTGGAGAAACCGGAGGTGCGCAAAGCGGGTGGTGTCTATTACACGCCCCAGTATATTGTGCGGTATATTGTTAGCGAGACGGTGGGGAAGTTGCTGTTTCCTCAACCTCCCGAAGGTTTAGAACCTTCGGGAGGTTCTCTCACTCCAGCCGAGGTAGCGAAGCTGAAGATTATCGACATCGCCTGCGGCTCCGGCTCATTCCTGCTTGAAGTGTACAGCCAGCTACTCGATTACCACACGCGTTACTACAACGAGTTTCCGGAGAAGGCAAAGAAGGGCGACACCGAAACGCGCGAGGGGAAGATAGTTCTCTCGCACAAGAAGCGGCAGGAGATTTTGGTGAACAATATT
The DNA here is from genome assembly GCA_964354225.1 of uncultured Chlorobiaceae bacterium. Taxonomy (GTDB): domain Bacteria; phylum Bacteroidota; class Ignavibacteria; order UBA10030; family SZUA-254; genus CAYGZC01. The sequence goes on from CAYGZC010000243.1 coordinate 1,259, forward strand.
TACGGTGTTGACATAGATTTTCAGGCAACGGAGGTAACACAGCTTTCGCTTTACCTGAAGCTAATGGAAGATGTAACGATGAACGACGCCTACCAGTTCAGTTTGCTGAAGGAGCGGATGCTTCCCGATTTACGGCGCAACATTGTGTGCGGCAACTCGCTTATTGGGCGCGATATTTTAGACGGCAAGCTCTTCGACGACGAAACCGAGCGCACGCTGAAGCCGATGAACTTTGAGGATGTGTTTCCTGAGATTATGAATCCTTCGACACGCTCAGGTGGTGGACCTGCCCGCCGAAGTCCCGAATCCCGAAAGCTTTCGGGACGGGACGAAGGCGGATTCGATGTGGTTGTGGGGAATCCGCCGTATGGGGCAAACTTTGAAGAGAAAGAAAAGGAATACTTATTACAAAAATATAAATTTCAAGAGTATCAACTAGACAGTTATTTGGTATTTATGGAACGAGCAATTGGTATGCTGAAACCCGGGGCACTGTTAGGATACATCATACCGAATCCTTGGCTGACGAATGTACTTCAAACGAAAATGCGAAGCTACGTTAGCGAACATTTGAGTGTGATTGAAATAGTTCATTTTCAGAAGAAAGTTTTTCCATCGGTAACGGTTGATACCGAAATTGTATTACTCAGAAATTCTGAACCCTACGAAAATAGGGTTTTAGTTTCAGTCGTTAATAAGCTCGGTGAAACTAAAAAAAATGTTATTGATCAATCTGAATGGATTAATGCTAAGGGTAATCCAATCAACATTTTTCTTATAAGTTCAGAGTATAAGCTTATTGAGAAAATATTTCGAGATGCCTTACCTTTACAGGAGATTTTCAAGGTTACCCAAGGTACAAAACCATACCAAGTTGGGAAAGGTAAACCACCCCAAACTAGGGAAATTGTAGATGAACACCCGTTTGATTCGACGAAGAAATTAAACAAAACCTTCAGACCTTTGCTGAGAGGAAGTAACATTAACAGGTATACGATAATCTGGAATGATAATTACTGGATAAGTTTTGGTGACTGGCTCGCTGAGCCAAGATACTCAGCGGATTACGATGCTGCAGAAAAATTGGTGATCAGGCAAACGGGAGATTCGTTAATTGCCACAATGGATAGAAAACAGTTTGTTGTTCGAGATAATTTGTATACAATTACTTATTTAAGTCAGAAATACAATCTGGGATACTTACTAGCGCTCTTAAATGGCAAATTGTTTGATTTCATTTATCGCTCATTCAATCCTGAAAAAGGAGAGGCACTTGCGCAGGTGAAGGCAACGACGCTAAATCGGCTACCCATTCGCACAATCAACTTCGAAGATGCGGCAGACAAAGCCCGTCACGATCACATCGTCGCGCTCGTCGAGCAGATGCTTGCCGCAAAAGCCAAGCACGCCGCCGCCACGACTGAGTCAGAGAAGAATCGCCTCGATATCCAGATCGAAGCCCTCGATCGACAAATCGATAATGCGGTGTATGAGCTGTATGGATTGACGGAGGAGGAGATAGCCATCGTGGAAGAGCGGTAGTCGCAACCTTCATGGTTGCGAACTCATTAAGGGAGAATCATTCCCTTCATTGACCGCTTCTCACAATATTACGTTTTCAAGTATTGAAAGATGAAGAGATACGGCACTAAATCCCCGAGGAAGTGAATAGCAACGCACGGCAACCAACCGAAGGAAAGGAAAAAATATCCAAATGCTATTCCAAAAAGAAATGCACCCATGAAACCTGCCCCATGAATCGAACCGAATATAATCGCTGATAGAATGACGATAACCAGTTTCCGGAATAAGAGCGCTTTAGATTTCCACCCTACTATTTCGAAGAGCCAGAAAAGTAGTGGGATCGAGAGTAATCGGAAGATAGTCTCCTCAACTAATCCGGCTTGCAGTGACATAGTTATCACGTAGGGAACCGATTGAAGACGCTCAAACCAGGGTGGTAAGACACTCATTTTCGTTGTCTGGATGATCATTAATGTGTTTAAAGCAATCACACCGAGAGCAACCAGGCCTGTATAGATGATCTGTTTGTTAATTGAATGTGTTATGAACATTCCCGGGAGTGAGAAACGCTTTGCC
>CAYGZC010000244.1:0-33281 GCA_964354225.1 uncultured Chlorobiaceae bacterium
GATTTTTCACGTTCTATCTTAGCCATGGAAGCGTGGGTCATTGAAGCTGGATGTTCAATCAAGGAATCAACGCCGCCAAGTGAGACGGCGAGGATGAATAATTTGACATTATTCATAACAATCTTTCCACCTTCGATGCCATTCTTTACACCAATGGCGATCATCGCACCGAAGCCGTCCATCTGTTTTTTTGCAATCTCGTATTGTGGATGTTCCGGCAAGCCGGGATAGTTTACCCATGTGACTTTCGGATGAGTTTTTAAAAATTGTGCAAGCTTCATTGCGTTATCCTGGCTTTTCTCCATTCTTAACCCCAGCGTACGCACACCGCGCAGCACGAGCCATGCCTGATGTGGATCCATAGTTCCACCAAAAGAGAGAAGTACCGGTCGAATCTGTTTATAATAATTTTCATCTTTCATCACGATCATTCCACCTACAACATCGCTGTGTCCGTTGATGAATTTGGTAAGACTGTGAACGATGATATCCGCTCCGTGTTCAAATGGTCGCTGGAGGTATGGACTGGCAAATGTATTGTCGACTACGAGCGGCAGATTAAATTGATGTGCTATATCTGCGGCACCTTTAAGATCGGTGATTTTCATTGTAGGGTTGGCAGGCGTTTCGATGAATACCAATTTTGTGTTCGGACGAATTGCTTTTCTGATGTTTTCAAGACTCGAAGTATCGACGAAAGAAGATTCAACACCATATTTAGAATAAATCGTCTCGAGCACCACGCGTGATGGTCCGTAAACTGTTTCTGAGCTTACTATATGCGCACTCTGATTAAGCAACGCGGTATAAACGGTTGTTATCGCCGCCATACCTGAGGAGGTTGCCAAACCTTTGTAACCGCCTTCAAGTTCAGTTATGTTTTCTTCGAGTGCATTGATAGTCGGATTACCTAAGCGGGTGTAAATATAACCAGATTTTTCACCGGAAAATCTTGCTGCTCCATCCTCAGCGGTGGGAAACGCAAACGTTGAGCTTTGGAATATCGGTACCGAGACTTCGCCAAGCTCGGTGAATTTAGGATTACCAGCGTGTATTGCTTTTGTTGATTTGCCAATAGTTTTTTTATGGTTTGACATGGATTGATTCCTTGATATAGTTCGATAAAACAAAAAACCCACGATGAAAAATCGTGGGTAAGTAAAATACAAAGAAATAGTGAAAATAACTAAATAGAAGTTTTCATTTGGCAGACGTTCGTGAATTCTCGATTCGATAGGAATGCGTTATCTTAACCGCAGATCGCAGCATCGCAGATACAGCACAATATTTTGTTATCGAAAGTTCAATTGCCCTTTCAACATCTTCGTGGTTAATACCCTTACCAAAAAAGATATATTCAATGTGAAGATCGGTAAATATTTGTGGATGCTCCTCGCATACCTCACCGCTGACTTTTATTTCGAAATCATCGATGGGTGCTTGTCTTTTTTTGAGAATCGGTATAACATCCATCGCTGTGCAGCCGCCAAGTGCAAACATCAGAAGTTCTTTCGGGCTTGAGCCAGCCAGACTTCCGCCGAACTTATCGCTTCCATCCATTATGACCCAATGATTTGAGTTCGATTTTGCTGCCAAAGTTATTCCTTGAACTTGTTTAATTACCGCTTGTTTGGTTGCCATAGAATGTTCTCCAGATAAAAGGTTATTGTGGTTTCTTTTCTTTCAATGTTGAAATCTTAAATGGCACATAAAGCGGACAGAAACTGATCAGGCTTGTTAGAATAAACATCATTGCAATAATTAGGATTATTATCCCAATCGTACCGGTCACTGTCTCAGAGAAGTAGAGAATTCCAAAAATAATTCCAAATATGATGCGGAGCGTTTTATCAATTGTCCCCATATTTTTCTTCATAGTTAACTCCTTTTGAAAAATTTATAATTGTTCACTTATGTATTTGATGCAAATATATCAATAAAAGGTTCATTCTCTGTTCCAGGGTAAAAATCCGATTTCTTGCTTGGACCATACGGCGTCAGAAATCGGATTTCTATCTCAGGCGAAGCTTTGCAAACAATTTCTTCTCAACTGATTTTGAAATTGTTGGATTCTTATACGCTTTGTATAATGATACCGTTTTCTTCAAGTTGTCAAGATACGTTTTACAATCTGGGCAGCTATCGAAGTGTTTCCCGATTTCTCGACATCTGGGTGAATTAATTTTCTGATCGAGATTCTCACAAATGTACTTAAGCGTCTGCTTGCATGTTTGACGTTTCATGTTGTCATATACTCATTTAATTGTTCGCGTAGAAAAACTCTCGCCCGTCTAAGCCGTGACTTTACGGCTGGAACCGTAAGTTTCAATATTTTTGCTGTCTCTTCAGCAGTTTGACCTTCAACATCTCTTAAAATAAATACTATGCGATAATAATATGGAAGTTTTTGGATCGCTGTGTCAAGCAAACCTTTTAATTCTGTGTTCATAATTTTATCGAACGGTGTATTTTTCCATTCGTGAATCGTGTGTACTTGATCACTTTCTCCTGTATGGTCATCGTGTGGAGATCGTATTTCATCGAATGAGATGGAGGCAACCTTCAATTTTGTTCGTCTGTGTTTCATCAAGCAGTTATTCGTTACGATGCTGTAAAGCCATGTCGTAAACTTAGATCGATGATCGAATTGACCCAATTTACGATAAACATTTATAAAAGTATCTTGCAGTGTCTCGGATGCTTTATCTTTGTTCCGACATACTTTAAACGCAAAACTATAAACCAAATTTTCATAACGTTTGACTATCTCGGCAAATGCTTTGTGATCGCCTGCCTTTGCATTTTTCAGTATAGCGGGATCCGGCTCGGTCTGTGCCAGAATGTTTCGATTCATTGTTTCTTAACTGTTGGTCAACTTAAATTTATACAATATAATAATTTCTTGGATATTATTTCTCATTCGTGAAATCCCTAAAAATTAGTTTATCAATACTGAGATTCATATTTGGATTGAATAGAAAAAATACATCTTTATTCTCTTTAAGTAGATTTGCTTTCTGGCATAAATATTGAGATTTTTAAATGAAATTTGAATGGTTCATTATCGAGATACTTAATGAACCTCGAATAGTAGCTTTAATTGACTAATAGATTATTTGAGGAATTATGTCAGAATATATGAAGAATTTGATCGCCCAGGTGAAGGCGAAAAATCAAGGTGAAAAGGAATTTCATCAAGCTGTTGAAGAAGTTTTCGAATCATTAGAATTAGTTTTACAAAGACATCCCGAATACAGATCAGCAAAAATTCTTGAGCGGATGGTCGAACCTGAACGTATTGTTATTTTCCGTGTTCCGTGGATGGACGATCGTGGAGAGTTTCATATCAACCGCGGCTTCCGCGTGCAGATGAATTCTGCTATCGGACCATATAAAGGAGGATTACGCTTTCACCCATCAGTTACGTTAAGCATATTAAAATTTTTGGCATTCGAGCAAGTGTTTAAAAACAGTTTAACATCGCTTCCGATGGGCGGTGGAAAAGGCGGATCGGATTTTGATCCGAAAGGAAAAAGCGATCATGAGGTAATGAGGTTTTGTCAAAGTTTTATGACTGAACTATTTCGTCACATCGGTGCTGATATTGATGTGCCGGCTGGGGATATTGGTGTGGGTGGAAGAGAGATTGGATATTTGTTCGGACAGTATAAAAGGTTGACAAAAGAGTTTACGGGTGTTCTGACTGGCAAAGGATTAAATTGGGGCGGATCACTAATTAGACCGGAGGCAACAGGATTTGGTGTTGTGTATTTTGCCGAAGAGATGCTCAGAACACGGAAAGAAACTTTTGCGGGAAAGACCGTTGCCGTTTCGGGATTCGGGAATGTCGCCTGGGGTGCGGCGTTAAAGGTGACAGAATTAGGCGGCAAGGTGGTAACACTCTCGGGACCAGACGGATTTATTCACGATAAGGATGGAATTAAAAACGAAAAGGTCGACTTCATGCTTGAGATGCGAGCAAGTGCCCGCGATGAAGTAAAAATGTACGCCGATAAATTTAAAGTGCCGTTTTATTCTAATAAGAGACCGTGGAGTATCAAAGCAGATGTTGCGCTGCCGTGTGCAACTCAGAACGAGCTTGACGAAAACGATGCAAAAGAGTTGGTTAACAACGGCTGCTTCTGCGTATGTGAAGGTGCGAACATGCCGACAACGATCCCCGGTGTAAAAGTATTCCATGAAGCAAAGATACTCTATGCGCCCGGTAAAGCGTCGAACGCCGGCGGTGTTGCTACCTCGGGTTTAGAAATGAGTCAGAATAGTATGCGCTTACCGTGGCCCAAAGAAGAAGTTGATCAGCGATTACACGAGATCATGAAGAAAATTCACCAGACTTGTGTTGAAACTGCAGAACGGTATGGAAGCCCGGGGAATTATGTCATTGGTGCGAATATTGCTGGCTTTATGAAGGTAGCCAATGCAATGCTGGACCAGGGATTAGTATAAAATTGACGCAACTATAAAGACATTATCGTCTATGAAGTAAGCTGGAAAAAAGAGGAATGCTTTACGATTATTAGATCGGAGTGGTTTTTACCCTCCGATTTTTTTATTTTAGATGTAATAATATTCATTTTAGTTATGGCAAATCAAATAAAGTCATCCAAGCGACGTTCCGAATATCCTTGGGAAACAGTCGGTTTCAGTACTCGGTTCCAGGGTTTCCAGAAACTCATGCGGTTCAATGTCCGGGATATTCTTTTAGTTTCCAGTCTTTACGATTCTTACATCATCGAAGAAGATGGACGATTATATGAGCTGATTCGAAAAGAATACGAAGGACTTAATCTGAGCCACTCACCTGAGATCACCCATGTTTCCAGCGGAGAAGAGGCGCTCGAGTTAGCTACCGGTGGAAGGCGATTTGATTTAATAATCACCACATTGCATATTGAGGATTTTCATGCGGTACGATTTGCAAGGAAGGTGAAAGAATCAGGTTTAAATATTCCGGTTGTGCTTCTTACATATGATAACCGGGAACTATCAGAGTTAATGCTCAGGCAGCATGCTTCTGTGTTTGACAGGATTTTTATATGGCAGGGAGACTCCCGCATTCTTGTTGCGATCATTAAATATATCGAAGATCGAATAAATGTCGAACACGATACTAAAACCGCCGGTGTGCAATCGATAATTCTTGTTGAGGATAATGTTAAATATTATTCTGTTTTCCTGCCTATAATATACACTGAGATTTTGATCCAATCACAGCGTTTGATTGCAGAGGGCATTAATCCGTCGGACCGGTATCTTCGGATGAGAGCAAGACCTAAAATTCTTCTGTGCACAACATATGAAGAAGCGTGGGAGTATTTTCAGAAGTATGAAGAAAATATTCTCGGCATTATATCGGACATCGATTTTTACCGTAATGGCAGTGACGATCCACAAGCTGGAATAGAGTTTGCAAAAAATGTGAAGTTGCGCCGCGCCGATATACCAATTTTGCTCCAATCAAATGCACCGGATAAAGAGATTGAAGTTCACACAATCGGTGTTTCTTTTCTGCTTAAAGATTCTCCGACCTTGCTGCACGATCTGCGACTGTTCATGAATCGATACTTTAGCTTTGGAGATTTCATTTTCCGTATGCCCGATGGAACAGAAGTGGGAAGAGCATCTGATTTAAAATCTCTTGAGGAATATCTTGAACGCGTTCCAGATGAATGCATTCGTTACCATGGAGAGAGAAATCATTTTTCCAACTGGCTTAAGGCGAGGACCGAATTTTGGCTTGCTCATAAATTGAGACCCCGGAAGGTCACCGATTATGCTTCAATCCTATCGATGCGAGCCGATTTAATCGCATCACTGCAGAGTTATCGCCGATTCCGACAGCTTGGTCAGATAACCGATTTCAATAAATCTACATTCGACCCGACAAGCAGCTTCGCGCGAATGGGCAGTGGTTCATTAGGTGGAAAAGCCCGTGGATTGGGTTTCATCAATACGCTTATAAGCAATTTTGAAATCCATGACAGATTTAAAGATGTTCAAATCGCAGTTCCAACAGCGGTGATTCTTGGGACGGATGTATTTGACCAGTTTCTTGATGAAAATAATCTTCGTGAGTTTGCATTGCGCAGCTCTGATGACGCGGATATCACTCATCGTTTCCTGGGAGCAAAGAAATTCTCCCGTAAAATTATTCGGCAGTTGGCTGAGTTTTTAGAAATAGTCCACGAGCCGTTAGCCGTTCGATCTTCATCTCTTTTGGAGGATTCCCAGTTTCACCCATTCGCAGGTGTTTACAAAACTTATATGATACCAAACAATCATAGTAATCCAGTTACTCGCCGGATTGACTTGATTAACACTGTCAAACGAGTGTATGCCTCAACTTTCTATCAAGGTGCGAAAGATTATATCAAGATGACATCATTCCGTCTCGAAGAAGAAAAAATGGCGGTGATTATACAAAAGATGGTCGGTGCCCCACATGATTCAAAGTTTTATCCTGATTTTTCTGGGGTGGCAAAGTCTTATAATTTCTATCCAATCGCGCCCCAAAAATCGCAGGATGGAATTGTATCGGTTGCACTTGGATTAGGAAAGATGATTGTCGATGGTGGAATTACCGTACGTTTTTGCCCGAAGTATCCCGATTATCTTTTCCAATTTTATTCTGTCAAGGAAACACTTCGAAACAGTCAAACTGCTTTTTTTGCACTTGACCTCGCATCAAAATTCAACGAAACCACCGATCCGAGCCATACACTGTTAAAGATATATGAACTGAATGAAGCTGAGCGCGATGGAACTCTCAGTTATGTTGGCTCGACCTATTCATCGGAAAATGATACGATTCATGATGGTCTATCGCGTTATGGAAAACGGGTTGTTACATTTGCACCAATACTTCGGAATAAAATATTTCCGCTTCCGGAAATAGTTGAACTTTTACTTGAAATGGGAAATTGGGGAATGGGTGCGCCCGTCGAGCTAGAGTTTGCCGTGAATATGTCGGTTTCACTTTCAAAGCCGAAAGAGTTTGGATTGTTACAAATTCGTCCACTTGTCTTAAGTCGTGAAGCAGAGGAATTGGAGATCGAAGAGATTGATGCTAAAAAGTTAATTTGTCATAGCCATCAAGTGTTAGGTCATGGCATCATTAAAGATATCTATGACGTAGTAATGGTTGATATCAATCGATTTGATCGTAGTAAAACAAATGAAGTGGCGATTGAGATCGGACAATTCAATCAAAAACTTGTTTTCGAACAGCGGCCGTACCTTTTGATTGGTTTAGGACGGTGGGGGAGTCTAGACCCTTGGCTTGGCATACCTGTCAAGTGGGAACAGATCGCGGGTGCGCGCGCCATCATTGAAGCGGGATTTAAAGATATTGATGTTGCACCATCACAAGGTTCACACTTTTTTCAGAATATAACCTCATTCATGGTTGGTTATTTTACCGTCACTTCTCGTATAGAGGAAGGATTCGTCGACTGGGAATGGCTGCTGGCACAGAATGTAGTGGAAGAAAAATCGTTCACTAGCCATCTCCGGTTGAAAAATCCACTCGTTGTTAAGATGAATGGGCAGAAAAATGAAGGGATAATATTAAAGCCTGAATTATAGAACTTCATCTAAGTGGTGAAGTTATTCATAATAATAAACCTGACAGGTTTGATACCTGTCAGGTTTATTGGACATGCTGACTTATTTATTTCAGTATCATTTCCACTTCTTCCTTATCAACGTCCATCACATATTTAATTCTGCTTATAGCAGTTGCTTCATGTGTGAGCGATGCGATGTCGTCCCGAGTCATATGGTCGAGTGAAAACTTTCTGTTACCTGCCATTAGCTGGCGTAATCCCTGGGCAAGACGCTCGTAATAAGTATAGAGACCGAGCGCGCCAGCCGGAATTTTTTCGAATTCATCGTTTCCTAATTCATGTCGTAAATGAGCTGCAGTTACGAAGACTTCATCCTTCGTGCTGCCAAATCGTTCGATATACACAGGCAGTTGCCCCTCTTCCATCGCTCGACCTATTGTCTTGCCAACCATGGCTGCTGCAATTGGTGAACGTGCCATACCAACGAGCTTCACAAACGGAGCTCCCATTGCAAGTCCTTTGAAGATTTGATCCTCGAACGTAAATCCACCTGCAACTGCAAGCGCCGGGACATGTTGTTTTTTTTCTGCCAGCTTCTTGGCATAGAAATACATTAGCGAATGTAATTCGACTGGTGGTACTCCCCATTCGTTCATCATCCGCCATGGACTCATACCTGTTCCGCCGCCGGCACCATCTACTGTGAGAAGATCAAGTTTATACTTTGAAGCAAACTTGACTGCACGAGCTAAGTCGGCTGGGCGGTATGCACCGGTTTTCAGGAAAATATATTTTGCGCCGGCTTTACGGAGTTCATCAACGCGCTGCGCGAATGACTCTTCGCTAACCATGCCGACACGTGAATGTCGCTCGAACTCTTTGAATGCACCGCGCTCGAATGCTTTAATGACCATCTCATCCATCGGATTGGGAAGAACAACATAACCTCGCTGGTAAAGTGTTTGTGCTTTCTTCAAGTTTCTAATTTTCACTTCACCGCCGATGTCTTTGGCACCCTGGCCCCATTTCAACTCAACGATTTGTACGCCAAGCTTTTCAACGGCATATTCTTGAACGCAGAGGCGCGTATCCTCAACGTTCGCCTGGACAATGATCGCACCGTAACCATTGCGCATGTGGTCTTTATAAAGTGAAACGCGACGCTTTAAGTCCACTGTATCATGAACTCTTCCATTTTTTATTACAGCGTCCATATCCATGCCGACCACATTCTCACCAATTGTCAAACCGGTTCCAGAAAGAGCGGAACCGATCGCCAAGCCCTCCCAATTATTTTTTGCAATATCGGTTGAGCCGATACCGGGAATTATCCACGGATAGTGGAACTTAATTCCTTTATCGTGACCGAAGCGAACTTCTAAATTCACATTCGGGAAGATAGCTACATCGCTGTCAGCTTTAATGCCGTGTGCACCAACAGCGGTGCCCATGATATTAAAATGTGAATAATCGACAGGATAAATTTTTTCTCCTGCCGTGGTGATGACGCCGAACGGCTGGGGATAAATTACTTCGTGACCTCGATAAGCAGATTTGCCGATTTCGCACATTCCTATGCAACCATCGACGCAGGTTACGCACATACCCGATGCAGGTACTACGGAACCGTCTGTTCTGTTTTTAGTTAGAGTTGCTGCTGTTGCGTTTATTTTTGAGAGCGACATTTTTGTGTATCTCCTTTCGTTAATCTTTTTTTATTTCACATGCCACACAGGGTTCCATGTAGCACATCATGTCATTAAACTGTTCTTTTTCGATGCAGGGTGGACTAAGATTGGCACAGCCGCCGCAAATTGCAAGTTCGGGTTGTGTGTACGTGCATCTTAACTGGCAAGCTGGACAGACGTAGATACATCCACCGCACAGACGGCATTTTTCTGATTTGATATCGAACGGCGTACCTATGCTTCGATGTTCGCCTCGTCCACGGAAGCCGATTGCATGGGCGACCATTTGTTCTTTGCACATTCGAACACATAGTCCACAGAGGATGCAGTCTTCATGTTCCTGTCTGAAACGTTGTTGACGCACTTCGTGTGCCGAAGCAATGTCCTGTATAATTTTTGATTGTGGACAAGAAGCGAGCAATAACTCGATTACCATCTTCCGCGCACGAATTACTCGTTCGGAAGCTGTTCTAATTTTCATTCCTTCCTCAACCGGATATGTGCATGACGAAACAAGTTTTGATTTGAGTCCTTCACCGATTTCCACAACACACAGACGACATGCCCCATAGGGCGTCAAGCCGTCCATGTGACACAAAGTTGGAATCGGGAAGCCAAGGAATTCTGCAGCTTCGAGTATTGTTGTGCCTTCTTCGACGGAGACAGGCAGACCGTTTATTTTTATATTAATCATGCTGATTGTTCTTTCAATACATGAGATTTCGATTCTTCATTTTTTTTCTGTGTGAATTCAAGATCGCATCGGAGACATCTGGCGGCTTCATACTTTGCCTCTTCAACTGAAAGTGCCATCTCCACTTCAGTAAATTCATGTTTCCTTCGGTCAATCGAAATGCGAGGTACTTCTGTTCGCTTCGCTGATTGTGAGCTACCGTTTGCTTTCATCGGCTCAATGTAATGATGGGGTAATTTTAGCTCGGATGGCTGTTTCAATTCTTCGTTTTTCAAGTAGCGGTCAATCATCACGGCGACTTTTTTACCTGCGGCGATTGCATCGATTACGGTATTCGGGCCTGTTATTACGTCACCGCCTGCAAAAACACCAGGTCGATTTGTGCAGAGGGTCTCAGAATTAACTATTATAGTATTCTTTCGATCATCAATATCAAGTCTATTTGCACCGGCAACAGTTACACAGTCGGTATCCGAGCCTTCACTGATCGCTACAATCAATGTATCGAGCGGGATAACATGTTGGGTGCCGGGAATTGCTACTGGACGCCGCCGCCCGGTGGCATCAAGATCACCTAATTCGTTATTGATGCATTCAATGCCCGTAAGTTTACCGCCTTCAGAAAGAATTCCGGTCGGTGATACCAATGTCTCGATATGGATACCTTCTTGTAGAGCCGCTTCAATTTCTTCTTCAAATGCAGGCATCTCTTCACGTGTACGTCGATAGAAGATCGAAACACTTTTCACGTTGGATTGGCGAATAGCAATTCTTGCTGCATCAAGAGCAGAGTTGCCACCACCAACAATCCCAACGCGTCCTTTTGCTAACTTTTCACCACGCACGTTAAAAGCTTTCAGGAATTGGATTGATGGATAAACTCCGGGCATATCTTCTCCCCGTAATTGTAAGCGCAAACTCTTGTGTGCACCAATCGCTACGAATACTGCTTTGAATCCGTCATCGAACAAGCTGTCTAAAGTTATATCCCGACCCAAAGTATTATTACATTTGATTGTTATATTTTCGTCCAGCAAAGCTTCGATTTCTTTCTTAATAACTTCATGCGGCAAGCGGTAAGATGGAATTGCACTGAACAGCATTCCACCCGGCTGGGCTTCTGTTTCGAAAACCGTTACCTTGTATCCTTTCAATGAAAGATAATGTGCCGCAGTCAATCCGGCGGGACCCGAGCCAACAATGGCTACAGGTGGAAAGTCGTCGGTTGTTTTTGCAAGGCGCAATGGTTTATAAACGGAGGGTTCGATGCGATCTGTGACGAATCTCTTCAGCGCACGAATGGCAATTGGATCACCACCGTGAGTTCCTGCCTTACATCGATCTTCGCATGGATGATTACACACACGAGAGCAAACCGATGGGAATGGATTCGCTTCTCTGATGACACGATACGCTTCCTCAAATTCTCCCCGCTGGATGTGAGCAATGTAACGCCACGCCTCTGTTCCGATCGGACAAGCGGATGCACAAGGTGCGCCGACAATTCCTTTACAAACAAAGGCATCGCACCGTTTGTCATAAATATGTCGTTTATATTCATCACTAAAGTAACGCAATGTGCTTAGCACAGGATTCGGTGCTGATTGACCGAGTCCGCACATCGAAGTGTCTTTCACTGTTTCAGCAAGCTCGGCAAGGAGTTTCACCTGAGCTTCTGTTCCTTTGCCATCGGAAATATCCTCCAGAATTTCAGACATACGTTGAGTACCTTTACGACAGGTAAAGCACTTTCCGCACGATTCATCCTTTAGAAAATTCATAAAGTACTTTGCTATATCGACCATGCAGGTATCATCGTCCATGACTATCATACCGCCGGAACCCATGATCGATCCCGCAGCGGTTAAGCTATCGTAATCAATCGGCAAGTCAAACATCTTAGCAGGAATACAACCACCGGACGGACCACCGGTTTGGACTGCTTTTATCTTTGCTTTCCCGACCGGACCACCGCCAATTTCATTGACGATTGTATTGATGGTAACTCCCATCGGAATTTCGACTAAGCCTGTGTTCTTTACTTTTCCGACGAGACTGAAAATTTTTGTTCCTGAATTTTTCTTTGTGCCTATCTTGGAAAATTCTGAGCCACCGACATTAAATATTATCGGAATATTTGCCCATGTTTCGACATTATTAATCGCAGTTGGTTTTCCTTCAATTCCTTTTTGCACCGGATATGGTGGACGTTGTCGCGGTTCTCCCATTTTTCCTTCGATCGAACGGATGAGAGCAGTTTCTTCACCGCAGACAAATGCCCCTGCACCACGAATGATATTAATCTCGAAGGGAAAATTTATACCAAGAATATTTTTACCTAATAGTCCCAATTCACGTGCTTGTCGCAGTGCGATAGTAAGGTGTTTGATAGCGAGTGGATATTCGTTTCTGACGTAGATGATACCTTCTGTTGCACTTGTACAGAAAGCTCCGATGATCATTCCTTCTATAATGCTGTGTGGATTGCCTTCAAGAACGCTTCGGTCCATGTATGCCCCTGGGTCACCTTCATCTGCATTGCAGACAAGGAATTTGCCCTTTCCATTTTTTTGTTTTGCAAGCATTTCCCACTTTATACCCGTCGGAAATCCGGCCCCACCACGGCCACGCAAGCCGGATGCTTTGACTTCTTCCACAACCCAAGTGGGATCATTTTTTTCAAGAACTTTCATAAGAGAAGAGTAACCGTCGTTTCCTATTATGTAGTCGGTGATTCTAATTGGATCAACTTTCTCGTTCCTTGCTATGATTATGCGATTTTGTTTTTTAAAGAACGGTATATCGCTTTGCTTTTCGAACTTTTGACCCGTAGCAATATCGGTGTAAAATAAATCTGGCAATAATGCACCTTTTCCTATGGACTCGATAATTCGGATCATATCGTTCATCTTCAATTTCGGATAGAAAGTTCCTCGCGGCTCTATGAGGACCGATGGTTCCATTTCACAGTAGCCATGGCATCCAGTAACACGGAGATGGATCTTGCCCGTTAATTTTCTTGCAATAATCTCACGTTTAGCAATTCGGATTAGATCATTAGCTCCGCTCGCTTGGCCACATGTTCCAGCAGAAATAATGATTGTTGGTGTGTTTGTATCTTTCTGAGCTACTAATTTCTTTTGAAATTCTTTTAAAGCAGTAATCGAGTTAAGTCGTTCAGTTGCCATATTCTACTCTCTGAAATTAGTTTATTGGAGTGTTGGAGTTTCTAGGTCGAGCATATGACTTTTACAGCCACGGCGAGAACAAATTTGTATTATGCCTCCTCCGCTAACAATCATTGGTACCATAGGTGCGCTGCACAATGAACAGTTCCATGCACCAATTAATTCGGTGTGGCAGTGCGGGCAGAAGAAATTTACTATCGTATCCGTTGGGATTTCGTAACCCGAATCGATCGTGTAGCTTCCATACAGCGAAGATAAAAAAATGCATTCATGTTGCTGTCCAAACGAAACAGTTAACCTGATTGATGGAAAACCATCGATCAAGCGATCCGCATCCATCAAACTGTGGTTGCATCGTGGACAGTTGACCTCGATTGGAAATATGCGCTGGTCTTTTTCTAACTCAACTTTATCCAACCCAGTCAGAGTTTTATTTAGTATTTCTGTGACTTGTCCGGTATTGACGTGAGGAAAGTAATGACCATCAACAACGACAATAGGTGCAAGAGCGCAAGCACCTAAACATCTGACCGTTTCCAAAGTGAATTCTTTGTCGGGTGTTGTTTCACCGTCACTTTTAATTTTTAATTCATGCTCAAACTCATCGGCGATGGATTGTCCACCGCGGACGTGGCATGCAGTTCCAAGACATACCGAAGTAAGATGTTTTCCTCTCTGCTTCAAGCGGAATGCTCGGTAAAATGTTGCAACACTGTAGATATCAACGATGTCGCGGTCGGTCAGTTCTGCTACTAATCTCAATACATCTTCGGGTAGATAACCGTATTTCGATTGAATTTCTTCAAGAATGGAGATAAGTCCACCGCGGTGATGTTTGTATTTCTCTACGATTGGTAGAACGCTTTCACGATTCATGTTTTACCTTCTTCGGTAGTTTTTGTTCTGAGTGATTTCTGTTTAAACGATCAACGCACTGCATCTTTCATAGTTATCAACCTCCATTGCCACAACATATATACTAAACTCGTTCTATATCAAAACATTTTAAATTTAACAATCTTCGTTCCAATTTTTTTAAAAAATTGAATTAACATTACCTTTATTTATCAATGTGTTTCAATGTTACTTTAGAATATAAACAATTTTATTACAATTTACCTATCAAGTCTGAAAACCATTTGTTGTCTAATTATCATAAATGATATACCAATCGGTGAATTAATAATCAAGAGATGAGCAAAGAATTATGAGCCCTCTTGGCTTTGATATTCTACACACAGGATAAAAGTTAATTTGACGAAAGTATATTCTTACATCCAAACCATTTATCTGAAAATCGATTGATGATATTTACGATCAGAGATTATTAATGGATGTCGGATGGTGAATGTTATAGAAAATATATAGTGTCTTATTTTCTTTTTGCTCTTTCTCTCATTTTTCGATATATTTGATTTAGGAAAAATTATGAAGGTAACATGAGAACATTTTTGAAATCAAAAATACACAACGCAACAGTAACCAGTGCCAATTTAAAGTATGTCGGCTCAATCACTATTGATGAAGCATTGATGAAGAAGGCGGATATTTCAGAATATGAAAAAGTTTTAGTTGTTGATAATACCAATGGCAATCGATTGGAGACGTACGTAATCAAAGGGAAGAAAAATTCCGGTAAAATTTGTATGAATGGTGCCGCTGCTCATCTGGTGAAGAAGAGAGACGAAGTTATAATAATGACATTTCAAATTTCAGAAAAGCCGCCGAAACCAAAAATTATTATAGTTGACAAATCGAATAAATTTATTAAGTACACAAAAGAAGATTTAAATAAACTTAAAACTCAGAGTTGTTAGTTCGATTATTCTTCTAACTACACGACAGCATTTTGTATCTCACTTAAGAATTATTTTAGTAGAGTACAACGATTTTCTGATTTCGTCCGTAAGCTGTTTTTCATAATCTTACTTCATACACATCTCCTCAAAAAGTTAAACTCTCAACTATGAAAACAACCCAATTTGAAATTATCATAAATGAGATATTTTTACAGATTTTCATAGATATAATGTTACTTATTGCTCAATCAGATAATGCACCTCTGGCATACAAATTGACAGTTTTCAAGTTACTTTCTAAACAATGATTCATCAAAAATTTATTGCTAGATTCCACAATGAATATAGGCATACTTAAAGAAGATCCTTCTCGTGAAAGGCGAGTAGTATTAACTCCTGCCGGTGTGCAATCGTTAATAAGCGTTGGATGCCAGGTTTTCATTGAGAAAGACGCAGGTAACGCTGCACATTTTTCTAATGAGGAGTATCAATCTGTCGGTGCGAAAGTTGTATATTCAAGTGACGAGGTTTTTGGTCGCTCCGAGATTCTTTTAAAAGTTTCACCCCCAACTCCAACTGATTGTCACCGGCTTATCGAATCACAAACATTATTTGCTGCCCTTCACCTTGCAATTGCAAGAAGTGAGGTAATGAACCGATTGTTAGTGAAAAAGATTTGTGCAATCGGATACGAACTTATAGAAGACCAGAATGGCGATTTACCTATTCTTTTAGGGATGAGCGAAATTGCGGGACAGATGGCGATTCAAGCAGCAGCCCGTTATCTTGAAAGCAACTATGATGGACGAGGGATTGTTATGGGAGGGATTACGGGAATTCCACCTGCAACAGTTCTCATAATAGGTGCTGGCACGGTTGGTCGGGCAGCAGCACGAATAGCGTTGGGTTTAGGTGCAGAAGTGATAGTGCTTGATAAAGATTTTAGTCGACTCCGTCTTTTATCGAATCTATTCAACTATCGTATTGCAACTGCCATTGCAAATGAATATAACATCAAGAAAGCTCTGCAATATGCTGATGTTGTGATCGGAGCGGTGCTGATTAAAGCAGAAAAAGCTCCGCATGTTCTAACGGAGGAAATGATTAAGCAGATGAAACCGGGATCTATTATTGTCGATGTTTCAATAGACCAGGGTGGATGTATCGAAACAAGTCGTCCAACGACATTAGAAAATCCCACCTACGTATTGCATAACGTAATTCATTATTGTGTGCCAAACATGCCAGCGAATGTTTCCCGGACTGCAACATACAGCTTGACGAATGCACTCTTACCGTATCTTTTAGAGATTGCCCAAAATGGAATTGTTCAAACCTTACGAGATAATGCCGGACTTTCTCGTGGAGTTTGTACTTATGGTGGAAAGTGTACGAACGAAGTCATTGCGAGACGCTTTGAGATAGAATCGGTTGATATTCTATCATTACTCGCTCATTAGGATGTATTAATTAAACAAGGATTTTTTTAAAAAGAAAAGTATGAATTGGGTATCACAGTACAAACAAAAACTTTCAACGCCTGAAGCAGCAGTATCGCATATTAAATCTGGGGATAAGATTTTTATCAGTGGAAATGCCGCCACACCATTCATTCTCATCGAAGCGCTGGCTGGGCGTAAGGATGAACTTTTTGGTGTTGAAGTAAACCATGTATTACTGATTGGTGATGATCCATTATCGAGATTAGGAATGGAAGAACACTTCCGGCATAATTCATTGTTTGTTGGGCCAGCTGATCGGAAAGCGATTAATGAAGGAAGGTCTGATTACGTTCCGATTTTCTTGTTCGAAATTCCTTCGTTGTTTACCAACAAGTTGATTCCGCTCAATGTGGCGATCATTCAAGTTTCACCTCCCGATGAACACGGATTTATGAGTTACGGCGTTGAATGTTTAGCTGCTAAAGCGGCAGCAGAAAGCGCAAAATTCGTAATCGCCCAGGTAAATGAACGAATGCCGAGAACTCTCGGTGATTCATTTATACACGTTTCAAGAATACACCGAATCGTTGAGCATCAGAGCGAATTGCCCGAATTATCAAAAGATCCACCCTCAGATATTGAATATAAAATCGGTCAGCATATTGCGGCGCTTGTGGAAGATAACTCAACACTTCAGCTTGGTATTGGTGGAATTCCAGACGCAGTGCTACAATCGTTAAATGACAAACGGGACCTTGGTATTCATACCGAAATGGTATCCGATGGAATTATCAAGCTTATTGATTCGGGCATTATCACGAACGCCAAGAAGACATTACACCCTGGTAAGATCATAGCAACCTTTATTTTGGGATCACGTAATCTATACTCGTACGTTGATAATAATCCGTATTTCGAGATACATCCTGCCGATTATACAAACGATCCGTTTATTGTTTCTCGTAACGAAAAAATGGTTGCAATAAACTCAGCAATCGAGATAGATATAACGGGGCAGGTTTGTTCCGATTCAATTGGTTCGAAAATTTATAGTGGATTCGGTGGGCAACTCGATTTTATCAGAGGTGCTGCGCATTCAAAAGGTGGCAAACCAATCATCGCACTGCCGTCTGCAACAAAAAATAATACTATCTCGCGAATTGTTCCGGTTCTGAAAACTGGCGCAGGTGTTGTAACTTCCCGTGCAGACGTTCATTATGTAGTTACGGAATACGGCGTAGCTTATCTTCATGGAAAGAATCTCGGACAACGCGCCAAAGCTCTAATTGATATTGCCCATCCCGCGTTTCGAGAGGGATTGGAACGCTTCGCATATGAGCATAAATATCTTTCTCCTCAGTTCAATCTTAAAATGAAAGAACCGAGGCAAAGCGAATTTTCGGTTGGTAAATTATGAACGAGTTGATTATCAAATTAAAGATCAATAAAGAAGAATCGAAATTCCGCAAGTTATTAACAAGTGATACATACACAAAAAGGAAGGTTTAAAAAATGATACGCAAACAAGATGCACTCGATTATCACTCGCAAGGTCGCCGTGGTAAAATTGAAGTTATACCAACTAAACCATGTGCAACCCAGCGTGATCTCGCTTTAGCTTATACTCCTGGAGTTGCAGATCCATGTTTAGAAATCGAAAAGAATCCCGAAGATGCTTTTCTCTACACTGCAAAAGGTAACTTAGTAGCGGTGGTAAGCAATGGCACTGCCGTTTTAGGTCTCGGTGATATTGGTGCATTGGCAGGTAAGCCCGTCATGGAGGGGAAGGGTGTTCTCTTTAAGAAATTTGCCGATGTCGATGTCTTCGATATCGAGATAGATTCCCACGATCCCAAAGAGATAATCAAGGCAGTAAAACTTTTAGAGCCGACATTCGGCGGTATCAATCTGGAAGATATCAAAGCACCCGAATGTTTTGAAATCGAAGAAGAGTTGAAAAAAATAATGAAAATACCGGTTTTCCATGATGATCAACATGGAACCGCAATCATCAGCGGTGCCGGGTTGTTGAATGCACTCGAACTCGTTGGAAAGAAAATCGAGAACGTCAAGGTTGTCTTCAGTGGAGCGGGAGCTGCGGGAATTGCCTGTGCAAAGTTCTATGAAACACTTGGAGTTAAACGAAGCAATATTCGTCTTGTCGATACGAAGGGTGTTGTTTACAAGGGTAGAAAAGAAGGGATGAATAAGTATAAAGACTATTTTGCCGTCGATACAGAAGATCGAACGCTTAGCGATGCGATGAAAGGCGCGGATGTTTTTTGCGGTGTATCCGTGAAAGACCTTGTGACAAAAGAGATGGTAAAATCAATGGCTGATAAACCGATCGTATTTGCGATGGCGAATCCAGATCCGGAAATCACTTATCCTGATGCAGTTGCTGCCCGTGATGATGTTATAATGGGCACGGGTCGTTCGGATTATCCGAATCAGGTAAACAATGTTCTTGGCTTCCCATTCATCTTCCGTGGCGCATTAGATGTTCGGGCGACACAAATCAATGATAATATGAAGGTTGCTGCTGCGTTTTCGCTCGCAAAGTTAGCAAAAGAGGATATACCAGATTCGGTGGTGCGTGCTTATGGAGGAAAGAAAATTGAATTTGGGAAGGAATATATTATTCCCAAACCGCTTGATCCAAGGGTGTTGTTATGGGAAGCCCCCGCTGTTGCAAAAGCAGCCATGGAAAGCGGCGTAGCACGAATTCAAATTAAAGATTTTGAAGCGTATAAAGATTCACTCGAGGCACGCCTTGGTAAATCTCGTGAAGTAATGAGAGTGTTTATTCACAAGGCACGAAAGTCGCCAAAGAAAATTGTGTTTCCGGAAGGTGAGGAGACAAAGATTCTTCGTGCGGCTCAAATTATACTGGATGAAAAGATTGCTCATCCGATTTTGTTAGGGGATCCTAAGATTATAGAACAAAGAGAAAAAGAATTAGGAATTGATGCTGAAGGAATAGAAATTATCAATCCCACAAAATCACCCAAGTTCAAAGAGTATATCGCTAAGTTCTATGAATATCGAAAGCGTAAAGGCATCACCCAATTCGATGCTGAACGATTGCTTAAAACAAATAATTACTATGGGATGATGATGGTGCGCGAAGGAGATGCCGATGGATTAATCTCAGGATTAACTCAGCATTATCCTGATACGGTTCGTCCGGCACTGCAAATTATCGGACACAAAGAGGGAACTGATGTTGTTGCCGGATTGTACATGATGATTTTTAAGAATGAGATCATCTTCATTGCAGATGCGACTGTTAACATTGAGCCGGATTCTGAACAACTTGCGCAGATAGCAATGCTGACGGCAGAAAAGGTTCGCCAATACGATGTTGAACCGAGGATTGCAATGTTATCGTTTAGCAACTTTGGAAGCACCCATCATCCGATGTCGGATAAAGTTCGAGCAGCCGTCGAAATTGTCAAGAAGAAAATGCCGAAGTTGATGATTGATGGCGAGATGCAAGCCGATACTGCCGTTGTTCCAGAAATAATCAACGAAATATATCCATTCAGTACGCTAAAAGGCGGTGCAAATGTTCTCATTTGTCCGGGCTTAACATCGGCGAACATTGCTTATAAATTATTAGCTCGACTTGGTGGAGCAACCGCCGTTGGACCAATTTTGATGGGGATTCGTAAACCGGTTTATCTTTTGATTCCTGGTAATGATGTTATAGACATCGTCAATATTACGGCAATGGCAGTTCAGGATGCACAATTGTCTGAGTAAGTATTTTTGTAGTTGAGAATTTTAAATAAAATCAGTAATCTGTAATCAGCGGTGAATTGTTCATGAAAAATAAGGAAATGAAATGGCAGTACGTGGAACTGTGAAGATTGATGTCGAGACGTGTAAGGGATGTGAGCTATGCATTGAAGCATGCCCTCAGGACAGTCTTGCGATGTCGAAGGAAATTAATACAAAAGGTTATCACTATGCCGTTCTTGTGCAGGATAATTGTACAGGGTGTGTCAACTGTGCGTTGGTGTGTCCCGATGCAGTTATCACTGTATACAGGGCGGGCAAGAAAAAGGAGAAGGAACCGATTGCAGTGATTTCAAATGTAAAACATGACATCAAAGTTATGGTTGATAATCCTGATGTCCGGAGTGGAGAAGGGAGATTGGATTTATGAATGAAGTCCGCTTAATGAAAGGGAATGAAGCCGCGGCAGAAGCTGCTATCCTTGCCGGATGCGATGCATACTTTGGTTATCCAATTACACCGCAATCGGAAATCATCGAGTATCTTGCCGATCAGGGACGCAAGCGCGGTATGATAGTGATGCAGGTTGAAAGTGAAGTCGCAGCAATCAACATGATCTATGGCGCTTCCGGTGCCGGTGCACGTGCAATGACAACTTCATCAAGCCCGGGTATCAGTCTTATGCAAGAAGGATTATCCTATATTGCATGTGCCGAACTTCCATGCTTGTTAATCAACATAAATCGAGGCGGTCCCGGCTTAGGAACGATTCAACCATCGCAAGGTGATTATTTTCAGGCAGTCAAGGGTGGTGGACATGGTGATTATCATCTTATTGTATTAGCTCCAGCAAGTGTGCAGGAAATGGCTGACTTCGTTTATCTTGGTTTCGATCTTGCAGATAAATACAGAAACCCGGTCATGATTCTTGCTGATGGTGCACTCGGGCAGATGATGGAAAAAGTTATTTTCCCCGATTATGATCCAAAGAAACATAAAGTTCCAAAACCGTGGGCTTCAACCGGTAAGACACCAGATCGTCCACCGAATGTAATTACGTCACTCCATCTGCAGTCTGAAGATATGGAGAAGATTAACCTTCAGCTTCAAGAGAAATATAGAAAAATTGAGAAGAATGAAGTTCGGTACGAATTAATATCAACAGAAGATGCAGAATATCTTTTGGTCGCCTATGGACTTTCTGCCCGTATTTGCCAACGTGCAATAGAAATTGGGCGTCAACAAGGTATCAAGGTTGGATTATTGCGACCGATTTCCCTCTATCCATATCCATACGAGATATTGAATAAGTTGGCAGATAATGTAAGGGGAGTTTTGGTGGTCGAGATGAATGCTGGTCAGATGGTTGAAGACGTACGACTCGGAGTGAACGGAAAAATTCCTGTTGATTTTTATGGTCGCATGGGTGGTATCATACCAACACCCGAAGATACATTAGCTGCACTTCGGAAAATTATTAATAAAACTGAAGCTCAGAAGAATGTGGTGGAAATGTTGAAGGAAAAATTATAATATGAGTGAAGTTCAAATACCAATAGATGGAATGGAAGTTGTTTGGGAAAAACCAGACACGTTATCTGAAACCCGAATGCACTATTGCCCAGGATGCGGGCATGGTGTTGTCCATAAAGTGCTGATGGAAGTGATAGAAGAATTAGGTATTCAAGATAAAACAATCGGTGTGGCACCAGTAGGATGCTCGGTTATTGCGTATAATTATATGAACATTGATATGCAGGAAGCTGCTCACGGGCGTGCGACCGCTGTTGCAACAGGTATCAAGCGAGTGCTTCCTGATAAACTTGTCTTCACTTATCAAGGAGATGGTGACCTCGCTGCGATAGGAACGGCTGAATCAATCCATTCTTGTAATCGGGGTGAAAACTTTCTCATCATTTTTATCAACAATGGAATCTATGGAATGACCGGCGGTCAGATGGCTCCAACGTCAATCATCGGTATGAAGACAAGCACAACTCCCGAAGGAAGAGAAGTCCATACGCAAGGACATCCTTTTAAAATTACCGAGATCATTGCAACGTTACCGGGGACGTATTATGTTACGCGGCAGTCTGTGCATACTCCTACTACAGTTCGTTATTTTAAAAAAGCTGTTGAAAAAGCATTCAAATATCAAATGGAGAAAAAAGGCACTTGCCTGATTGAAATCGTCTCGAACTGTCCATCGGGTTGGAAGATGACTCCGGTTGAATCGAACAAGTGGATTGAAGAGAATATGTTCCCATTTTATCCGCC
This sequence comes from uncultured Chlorobiaceae bacterium, assembly GCA_964354225.1. Taxonomy (GTDB): domain Bacteria; phylum Bacteroidota; class Ignavibacteria; order UBA10030; family SZUA-254; genus CAYGZC01. The sequence goes on from CAYGZC010000244.1 coordinate 22,416, forward strand.
GGGTGATTTGAAGGTTGATGGAAAACTTGTTGAAAAGAAACCTGCCGCTCCTGTACCAACAACTGCTAAGAAGGGAAATAAAAAATGACATATGAAATTATTTTCGCGGGGTTTGGAGGTCAAGGTATTCTTTCGATGGGAATGACGCTTGCATATTCTGGTGTTGTTGAAGGTAAAGAAGTTTCCTGGATGCCTTCTTACGGACCAGAAATGCGCGGCGGTACAGCGAACTGTATCGTAATCATATCCGATAAGCGAATTAGCTCACCAATTGTTTCAAAGTTCGATGCTCTTGTAGCAATGAACCAGCCATCACTTGATAAGTTTGAAAAATCTATCAAGCCAAAAGGACTTCTGATATACGATAGTGGTAATATCGTAGTGCAGCCAACACGAACCGATATTACAATCGCTCCGGTTGATGTTGAATCGGAAGTGCTAAAGTTAAATAACTTGAAAGTCCGCAATATGGTTATGCTTGGAGCTTTCTTAAGTGTTTGTCAAATTGTAAATATTAGCTCGGTGGTCAAAGCATTGCCTAAAGTATTCCACGAGCGTTATCATCATTTATTGAAAATCAATCAAGAAGCCCTTGAGCGCGGTGAAAAATTAGCAATCGAGGCATCAAAACCATTAGCGTAGTGGAGATTGTATGAAACAGGATGTTAAGTGTTCACACGGTTGTAAGGAATTTTGTACAGCGTTAGAAATTGCAACGCTTCGCGAGAAGGAAGCAATCCTTCAATATGATGCATTACGGGATGAATGCGATTATCCCGACGTTAAAGCAATGTTGAACGAGTTGATCATTCAACGGCAAAAGTCGATTCGCTTGCTCGATGAAGTAAAAATTCTGATGAAATCGAAGTTCGAAGTTCTAAATCAAATTCAAGAAGGATATAAAGCATAAATAGATCTACCTCGATTACGTGAGATGGAAAAATTCCTCCGCATATTTATTATCATATGTCAAAATTGCGGAGGTACAAGTCGGGTACTCATTCTGTTATTATTAGATAAATAATCAAAAGGTACGATATCAGTAGTATGCTATGAACTACGATCAGAGGATATAATGTACTTAAGGATGGAAGATTTTCCTGGTGGATATCTACCACGCCTTATCATATGGCAGTTGACTCGGTTAGAAGATTTGTCAACTGACCATTCTGCTGATCTTTCTTTAAACGAATGTCTTCGGATCATCGATAGCATTACACATCTCTCGAAACCGATAGTCATATTTACCGGTCCAAAGATAACGTCCCGCCCCGACCTGTACGAGATTGTTGGGTATGGGCATGCATTAAATCTGAAAACCATAATCGAATTAACACCTGAGGAACTTACACCCGATACGATCCAACGGTTTCGATCATTCGGACTACGCATCTTTCGGATAGTGATGGACGATTGCATCGAGGAAGATATCGATAAAAGATTTAAACAGTCACCGAAATTTTTTAAATTGGAATCAGTAATTCATTCCCTCAGAAAGATCGGTATGGAAATACACTTAAGTGTTATTATTACCAAACCGAATCTTAGGCAGCTAAGTTATTATCTTGACTATGCTTTCAGATGCAATGCTCAGGGTTTATACTGTCACCTCCGTTTTGATAAGAATGTTCCTGAGGTTGCAATGTGTGACAGTTTAACCCAATCGTTAGATGAATATATTGGAAATATTTCTGAAATGAAATCACTTGTGCCAAGCGATATGTATTTCTCACCCCAGTGTATAAAATATTTTCCAATTTCGCTCGATGACTTCATTGATTTCGACTTTTCAAGCACAGAATATCCCCGATGGGTACATAGCTGTCAGGCAGGTAAGTCGTTTACATTCATTTCTGAAACTGGGAAGGTATATGTTTGCAGCACGCGATGTAAAGAATGCGGTGATCTAAGAAAGAACGGTTACGATTTTTATAAAATTTGGGATGAGGCGGAAATTTTCAATTTCTTGCGTTCTTATTCCCGCACATGCGTCCAAACTCGTTTGCTGTTTAAAAAGCATAACATTATCTTTACTGATAAAGATGAAATTAACAATGAAAAATTGAGGGTAGAATTATGAAGAAGAAAAATTCTAAGTTACCGCATTCACTCGAAACCCAGCTCATCCACGGTAAGTCACTTACGAAGAAGTGGGATTTTAGCCATCATGTTGTACCACCTATATCATCATCGTGCACATTCCGGCTCGAATCAACTAAGCGGGGTGCTTTGGGATTTGCTGAATTTGCCCACCATTCAGACGAAAAAGCAGTTGAGTCGCGAGCGCCAATCTATATCTACGACCGTCTCGGAGAACCCAATAAAGAAGTGCTTGAAGAAAATCTTGCTGCCGCCGAGAGGGGAGATATAGCCGTTACATTTTGCACCGGTATGGCTGCGGTTGCTGCTGCATTTGGTGCGGTTACCGGTAACAGTGATGAGATTATCGCGCATAATATTTTGTATGGCTGTACATACTCACTACTTACGAACTGGTATCCGCGATATAATATAACAACTAAGTTTATCGACATGAAAGTAACTGCCAACATCACGAAAAATATTACACCACACACGCGTGTTGTTTACTTCGAGACACCTGTAAACCCAACGCTTGAGCTGATCGATATCGAAGCGGTTGTCAGCGTTGTGAGAAAAGTAAATAGAAACAGACCTAAGCAGAGGAAGATTTACACCATTATCGACAACACATTCGCGAGTCCGTATTGCCAAAGACCTCTTGAGCTTGGTGTGGATTTTGTCATCGCATCTCTGACGAAAAATATCTGTGGCTTCGGAACGGACATGGGTGGTGTGGTAATTGGACCGAAGTGGAGTTACGACATTCTCTTGTTGTATCGTAAAGATTTCGGTGGAGCGCTTGCGGCAAAAAGCGCATGGCCCCTTTTAGTCTATGGATTGCCAAGTTTGTCGGTTCGTATGCGTCAGCAGATGATAAGCGCACATGCAATTGCTACATTTCTAGAGAGTGATCCGCGTGTTGAGCTTGTAAGTTATCCCGGACTGAAATCATTTCCTCAATACGATCTTGCCCGCAGGCAGATGCGCGATTATGATGGCAAGTTTGCACCGGGAAGTCTTTTATATTTCACATTGAAAGGCAAAACACCCAAAGCGCGCCATGATAGAGGTGCAAAGTTTATCAACTATATTGCTAAGAACGCTTACTCGATTACGCTTGCTGTTAGTCTCGGTCATATTCGAACATTGATTGAGCATCCCAGCTCGATGACGCACTCAGCTATACCTATTGAAGAGCAAGTCAATTGCGGTCTCGATCCAGGTGGAATACGCCTCTCAATTGGATTAGAGAAGCCAGCCGATATCATACGCGATCTGGCGAAATCATTAGATAGATTGTAGGAAAAGATTAACAATCTTCAGATTGCAAATAGGATCTCTTACGTTCAGCACCTTTCCATAGTTAAATATCAATCATGAAATGTATTAAATATCATGACAACCCAAAATTCAATTGACGATTTTCTTACACAAAAGAAATTAACTTTAATAGGTATCTCCCGCAGCGGGAAGAAATTTGGAAATATGATCTTCAAAGAACTCAAGTCAAAAGGTTACAAGATCTTTCCAATCAATCCAAATGTTGAAAACATCCAGGGTGAGCGCTGTTATCCGTCGCTAAAAGCGCTACCGGAGCAGGTCGGTGGTGTTATCGTCGTTGTTCCGCCGGTTCAAACTGAAAAGGTAGTGCACGATATTGCATCCGCTGGAATTAAGCAGGTTTGGATGCAGCAAGGATCCGAGTCGAAGTCGGCGATTCAATTTTGTAAAGAAAATGGGATCAGCGTCGTAGAAGGCGAGTGCATCCTTATGTTTGTCAAGCCAGTCAAATTATTTCATCGCATGCATCGAGGGATTTGGAAACTTTTAGGCAAGTATCCAAAGTAGCATATTTAAGATGTTTTTACATTAAAAGACCTTATTTAACTTTTCGCTTGCTATTATCATAGAATCCAAATATCTTTAACCAAATAGATAATCTCTTCAAATTCAATTTCAAAGATCAGAATATGAAACTCATGAAGAGAGGATAGCATGATAACAAATAATATTATCAATCATAGAGAGTTGTACCGTCTACCGTGGAATCTTTCCGATAATGCTATCTCGTGGCTCGAGCCGACATCGGTGTGTAATCTTGCATGCGATGGCTGCTACAGAGAAAACGTGAAAGACAGCCACAAATCGTTAGATGAGATTCGTCGGGAGATTGAATTATTTGATAAGCTGAGAAATGCAGACGGAATCTCAATCGCCGGCGGAGACCCGCTGTTACATCCGGATATTGTTGAGATCGTCCGAATGATTCACGAGATGGGCATCAAGCCGATTGTAAATACAAATGGCAGCACACTTACGATAGATCTTTTACGTGAGTTGAAAAAAGCCGGCGTATATGGTTTTACTTTCCATGTCGATAGCAAACAGGGACGGCCGAAATGGAAAAATAAAAATGAAATAGAATTGAATGAGCTTCGTTTGCAATATGCTAAGATGCTCGCAGAAGTCGGCAATATCTCCTGCGCCTTTAACTCCACTGTTTATGAAGACACACTTCAATATGTTCCTGAGCTGGTTGATTGGGCTGCCAAGCATATTAACATCATCCAGGTGATGGTGTTTATACTTTACCGTCAAGCGGTACCCAAGTTACCATTTGATTGGTATGCAGGTGCGACGAAAGTTGATATGAATGCACTCGTTTATTCCGACACAGGTGCAAGAAAGGTCGATTTAAAATCACCAGAAGTTGTTGCTGAGATTAGAAAACGGTTTTCTGATTTTACTCCATGCGCTTACTTAAATGGAACAGAGAAACCGGATCATTTCAAATGGCTTCTTACCGGACGTGTTGGGACAAAAGAACGAATCTATGGATACGTCGGTCCGAAGTTTATGGAAATTATGCAAACGATGCATCATATCGGTACAGGTAAGTATTTGGCTTATGAGAAACCGAGCTTGACGCGGAAGGGCAGATCGATGATGCTGCTATCACCGCTTGATAAAGGAATCCGTTCAATTGTCAAAAAATATTTCTCATCCGTTTTAACAAATCCACTTCGATTATTTAAAGGTCTTCATTACCAATCGGTTATGATTATTCAGCCGGTTGATTTTTTAGAGAACGGCTCACAAAGCATGTGTGATGGCTGTCCGGATATGACCGTTTGGAACGGTGAGCTTGTTTGGTCGTGCCGACTTGAAGAGTTGAAGCACTTTGGCTGTTGGGTGCGAACTGTTCCAATGGATGGGATTTGCAATCTTAATGCTAAAGTGAATAAAGGATGACTATTTAGTTTTCCTTGCTTCCATCCTATTTTTTCTGTAAATTTATATCGTTTTTAAAGTATTACGCCGATCCCGCTCTCGCTGAATTTGGACGGGATGGCGTTTTTTATCTCGTTCTTGCAGTTTTTTACTATCTTCCATTATAATGTTTGAAGAGTTAACCCAAAAATTAGAAACGGTATTCAAAAAACTTCGTGGACAGGGAAAGATCACCGAAGTGAACATTAGCGAATCGCTGCGCGAAGTACGCCGCGTTTTACTTGATGCCGATGTTAACTATAAGGTCGTCAAACAGTTCATCGATGACGTTCAGAAGCGGTCGGTGGGACAGGAAGTTCTGACGAGTTTAACACCGGGTCAGCTTATCGTAAAAATCATATACGATGAGTTAGTAAAACTGATGGGCACGATAAATTCGGAGATAAAATTTTCCACCTCTCCTCCAACCGTTATGATGGTTGCCGGATTGCAGGGTTCAGGCAAGACTACATTCTGCGCAAAGCTTGCAAATCATCTTAAGAGCAAGGGACGTTTTCCGATACTCGTTGCAGCCGATGTGCATCGACCAGCGGCAATTGATCAGCTTGAGATGTTAGGAAAGCAGATCCAGATACCTGTTATTGCTGAGCGTGGTAAAGGTGCTGTTGAAATCGCAGAGGATTGCATTGAGAAAGCACGGAAAGCGGCGCGTGATGTTGTTATCATAGACACCGCCGGACGTTTACATGTTGATGAAGAGATGATGCGCGAGGTTGAGACTATTAAGGAAAGAGTTAATCCGCACGAAATTCTTTTTGTTGTTGATTCGATGACAGGTCAGGATGCTGTGAACACTGCGAAAGTATTTCATGATAGATTGAATTTCGATGGCGTTGTGCTCACCAAACTCGATGGGGATACTCGTGGCGGTGCAGCAATTTCCATTCGCGCAGTTGTGAGCAAGCCGATTAAGTTTGTCAGTGTTGGTGAAAAACTCGATGCTCTTGAAGTATTTCATCCCGACCGAATGGCGACGCGTATTTTGGGCATGGGTGATATTGTCACTTTCGTAGAGAAAGCGCAAGAGCAGTTCGATGAGCAAAAAGCGCTTAAGCTTGAAGAGAAACTAAGAAAATCGCAATTTACGTTTGAGGATTTTTTAGATCAGCTTCGCGAAATAAAAAAAATGGGTTCGATGCAACAAATACTTAGTATGATCCCCGGTGTAAACCGTTTGCCGATGAATGCTGCTGTCGATGATAAATCGCTTGTTCGTATCGAAGCAATCATTCAATCGATGACTAAAGAGGAGAGGCAGAAACCCAACATCATCAATGGTACTCGTCGTCGGCGTATAGCTGTGGGAAGTGGGACATCGATTCAGGAAGTAAATAAGATTCTCAAACAATTTGGAGAAATGCAGAAAATGATGAAGACATTCTCCAAAGGTAAAATGCCAAAGATGTTTCAAGGCATGAAATTAGCAAACTAAGAAATCTACAAAGCATAGTAAATCTATAAAAGGAGTAGTTAATTTGGTAAAAATAAGATTGCGCCGGATAGGAAAAAAGAAGCAGCCGATATATAAAATTATTGTTGCTGATTCTCAAACTGCGCGCAGTGGGAAAATTCTCGAAGCCATCGGACAGTATAATCCACTTGTAAATCCGATAGGCATTGAAGTGAATGAAACTCGGTTGTTTGCATGGCTGAAACGTGGTGCACAACCGACCGACACAGTGCGTAGTCTTTTGCAGCGTGAGGGACTCTTGTTAAAGTGGCGACTTATAAAAAAAGGCGCTGATGATGCTACGATTGCCGCAGAGATGGAGACATGGCAAGCATTACAAGCAGAAAAACTGAGTCGCGAGTCGGAGCGGAAAGCTCGACGTAAAGCTGCAAAGAAGGGAAAGAGAGCAGCTGAAGCTGTACCAGCACAGCCAGCCGCACCGGTGGCACCCGCTGAACCCACCGCAGCACCAACTGCTTAAAGGAAAAAGGGTTTTTTCATTGTTCACTAACTCATAACTGAAACCATTCCGCAAGCGTCGGTATGGGGAATCTCGCAGATACGATTACGAATTGTGATGTTACTTCGTGGAGATTCGATGGTGAAAATAGTACGAATGGAGGAAGCATGAAAGAATTCATAGAATACATTGCCAAGCAACTTGTCGATCAACCCGAAAACGTAGTCATCGAGAAAGAAACAAAAGATGAGATGCTTGTTTTAAAATTGAAAGTTGCCCAGCCAGATATAGGGAAGGTTATTGGCAAGAGGGGTAGAACAGCTTTCGCTTTGCGTACACTTGTTGCTGCAGTAGGTAAAAAATCGGGGAAGAAAGTTGCCCTCGAAATTGTTGATTGAATTAGCTTCAACATATTGAAATCATTTTGCCTGCTCTCGAAAACAAGTAAAATATTGAAGATACGAATTCCGATAACGGTGAAATAGTGAACCTTTACATTGTTGGAAAAATTATCGGTTGTTCAGGCGTTAAAGGATATGTAAAGGTTCAGCCGAGCACACAAACTATAGGTCGCCTGAAACAGCTCCATCATATTTTTATTGGAGCTTCGACCAATGCCGTGGTTGCTGAAACTCTCGACGATATCGTAATTGATCGTGAGCCGATATTAATGAAATTTCACACGATCGGTGATAGAACATCGGCAGAAAAAATAATTGGCAAGTTCATCTTTATTGAAGAAAAAGAGCTCGATCATCCTTCAAAAGGATCACACTTCATTCACGATATTATAGGATGCACGGTGTGGTTGGAAGAAGGATCGCTGTTCGGTACAGTCGAAGATGTTTTAAAACTCCCAGCCCAGGATGTGTGGGTAATTAAAAAGATGGGAAAAAGTCACCTGATTCCGGCGGTGAAAGATTTTATTAAAGAAGTTGATATTAAAAATCGCAAGATTATTATTGCAACAATTGAAGGACTGATTGAAGAGTAGTGTACATATGCAGATCGACATTGTTACCGGACTTCCTAAATTGCTTCGTAGTCCTCTCAACGATAGTATCATACGGCAGGCGAAGAAGAAGAAGTTGGTTTCAATTCGTGTGCACGATCTGCGCAAATATACACGCGATAAACATAAGACAATAGATGATACACCCTATGGCGGCGGTGCAGGGATGGTTCTTAAACCCGAACCGATCTTCGAGTGTATCGAATCACTTCAGAAAAAACGTCGGTATGACGAAGTGATTTACATGACGGCTGATGGCGAGCTTTTTAATCAGAAAATTGCCAATCAGTTATCGTTGAAAAAGAATTTATTATTGCTATGCGGACACTACAAAGGCATAGATGAGCGTGTCAGGCAAAAACTTATTACTAAAGAAATATCAATCGGTGATTATGTACTGACGGGCGGTGAGCTTGCCGCTCTCGTTGTTGTTGACGCATTAGTGAGATTGATCCCCGGTGTTTTAGGTGATAGTGAATCGATGCTGACTGATTCGTTTCAGGAAAATTTACTGGATTGCCCATATTATACAAAGCCGAAAGTATATCAGGGTGTGCAAGTGCCGGAAGTTTTGCTATCCGGGGATCATAAAAAGATAGAGATATGGCGTCAGGCACAGCGTGTTGAACGGACAAAATATCGCCGTAAGAATTTATTATCATAATATCAAGGAGAAATACAATGGAAAAAATGAGGTTAGTTGAAGCAATGCAGATGAAAACAGATATCCTGCAATTCAGGGCGGGTGATACTGTTAATGTTCATGTTCGTGTCATCGAAGGTGATAAAGAGCGAATTCAGCAATTTCAAGGTGTCGTTATTGGTCGGCATGGTGATGGATTACGTGCAACGTTCACTGTTCGAAAGATTTCTAACGGTGTTGGTGTCGAGCGTATCTTCCCGCTGCACTCACCCCGTGTTGCGAAAATTGAAATGGTAAAAGAAGGCAGGGTACGGCGAGCAAAGATGTACTACCTACGTGGATTAGCTGCCAAACAGATTCGCCAGAAAACTTCTGCCGATTAGATTCGTGCCGAAACGCATCGGAATTACCTCACAACGTTTTGCTCAGCCATTGTTTTCGGGCTTGCGTCGGGGGGATAATCCGTTGTTTGAGCTGATCGAAGAGTCTTCAGCACAGCTTGCAATCAAGCTCCGCGAGAAAAATCTTGACGGAGCTTTTTTATCTCCTATCGATTATGCAAAAGATTATTCAATGTACCGCATTGTACCGGAGGTCGGTGCAGTCTCGGTAGGTGAGAGCGGTACCATTCTGCTTTTCTTTAGAGAGAATATAGCTCGCATAAATACTCTTGCCGTTAATCCCGGAGACACTTCGGAGATAGTCCTCGCCAGCATTATACTTCGAGAGAAATATGATACGAAACCAAAAATTATTCCAACAACTCAGAGTTTAGAAGACGCCTTGAAAAAAGCCGATGCTTTCCTTGCGGTCGGCGACGAAGCACTCAGATTGAAAGATAAAACAAACAAGATGGATCTTGTAGAGGAGTGGAAGGATATTACCGAGCTGCCTTATGTGTATGGCATTTGGGTTTCGCGCGAAGGTAGTTTCACAAAAGAGGAAACAGAAATATTAATCAATAGCGGCAAACAAGTTAATGACATTGGTGCTGAAGGCATTACTCAGTTCCGATATAATTTAGATGATATTGCTGTAAAAGCACTCGGTGAATTTTTTAGAATGGCATACTACCATGGGATTTTGAAGGATATACCGGATGTGAAGTTTTTTCCGTTAGCCGATTAAATATCTTCAAATTAAGTAATAATAACCCTATTTGGGGTTTGAGTAGGGAATCACAACCGAGGTTGCAATTGTTATAATAGTAAAGTATATTTTAATTAGATATTATGGAACTCAATAATACTTACCGAGAAAAGTTACTTAACGCCGTACTGTTTTTTGCAAAGAAAACAAATTGCCCATCTCTTGTCAAGATGTTCAAGCTGTTATTCTTCCTAGATTTTTATCATTTTAAAATCACTGGCCGATCGGTGACGAATCTTGATTATTTTGCTTTACCATTCGGTCCGGTTCCAACATCATTTTATGATGAAGTTAAGGCAGGTACAATTCCCAGCGATATGAAAGATTCTCTTGCTATGATCCCACTGGAAACAGAGAGAGGCACACCTGCATTTAAATTCAAGGCAAAGCGATCTCCCGACCTAACGATTTTCTCACCACGTCAACAACAAATCTTAAAGGATGTTGCAGATATTTTTAGGGATGCCACTCCTACTCAGATGTCAGAAATTTCTCATCTCAAGAATCAACCTTGGGATAAAACTATGAGAGAAAAGGGCCCGAATTCAATCATCGATTACCTTCTGGCGATAGATGATGATGCAAAAATTTCAATTGAGGATGCAAAAGAAGCAATAAAAGAACGGCAAGAAATGCTCCACGCATTCCCCCTTAAAAAAACAATTTAAGATTTCAAAGTGTCAAGAGGAGGAGTATATTTTCATAGCCAATTTCCGTTTCATGATGGTGAAATTGGTCAAAAACGATTTGTGGTTATCAATGAGCCGTTTGAAGACGAG
>CAYGZC010000245.1:0-18347 GCA_964354225.1 uncultured Chlorobiaceae bacterium
TTATGCATAGATCATCATCGCCGCAGCAAAAAATATTGCCAATATTCCAATTATAATATTCAATGTCCGAAATTGATTAATACGATACCGATACATTTCCACTCTTTCATCGAAACCTCCATTAGATGAAGGTGAATCGAGGTACTTTGTCATCCTTGCCATACCATACGCAAAGACAACCATCAAAATAAAAGTTAACTGTTTAAACCCCAGCAATATCGACCAGTTATCGTTAAACTGAAACCAGATAAAGTTTGGGTGCAGCACCATCAATACAATCCCTGTAATGAGGATCGTTATAATACTAATCCAAACGAGTTTTGAAAAATGTTTATTTAATTTCCTTTGAATGTCATGGTTAACGCTTTCAGATCGTACAACGGGTATAACAACAACCATTTGAAATAATAAACCGCCCACCCATACAATCACACCTAAAAGGTGTATACTTCGGCATATGAAGTCAATTAAATTCAAAATCGGTAAAGTTCCACGTTTATATTGTAAGTCGGTTGTGTTTTATAATGGTAAAATATATAACTTTTTTTTTCGGAAAGCAACGGGTGCGTTGAAACTCGACTAAGCCGTCATCTCTCTTTCATTAATTGCCATTGTATTAGTTGAGAAGAAAATATGCACGCCAAGTACAAGCAGGCAAATATCCTCGATAACTCGCATCCAACTAATAGGAGAGTTATGTTCAGTGCCGAAACAACCGCAATCTATCTGTAATCCACGAAACAGTGCGGCAGTTAGTGCAATAATAAAAAGAACACACAATCCTGAAAGCAATAGCGAACTTGGACGAACATAATAGCCACCGATAAGGAAGATACCACAAACCAGCTCAAGCCAGGGGATAATCAGCGCTGCAAGATTCACAAAAAATACCGGCATTAATTTATATGCTTCGACATTTAAAGCAAAAATCTCTGGTGTGTTAATTTTATCGATACTCGCGATGATGAACACGACACCAAGAAGAAGACGCGAAAGAAGAAGAAAATACTCGTTTGCGAATATATTTCTCATTGTGACTTCTCTTTCGTGAATGAAGTATCAATTGGTATTTGGGCTTTTTTCCATTCATCCCAGCCACCATCGTACAGATATAGATTCTTAAATTCCATAACACTCAAGAACTCCGCTAGCATTTGTCCGAGATGGCACTCGGGATTATTGCAGTAGATGATGATGAGTGTATCTCGTGGCTGGGTTATTATTTGTTCAACATATTTCTCTGGCTCTAATCCCGGAATGTTCTGTGCACCAGGTATATTTCCTTTTTTGAATTCCTCCTCGGTGCGCGCATCAAGTAAAATTCCGCGCTTCTCTGCCAGTAAACGATTCAACTGTTCCATTGAAATTATTTTCCACACAGGATCACGTTTTGGGGGATATAACTTTGCAACCGAATCAGGATTTTTAAGCGCCCGTTCGTGCAGCGGCGCAATTACTTTTATATCTTTTGGAAGAGCAGAGTCTCGAGTATCAATAAGCGTTAAAGAATCAACTCGATTAGCATGTGAGAATAAGAGAGAATCCGATGCTGAAATTTTTATAACTTCCTTTCTAATTAAAGGAATCCCCTTGCTTGAGAAAGCATTATAAACTAAACCGAGAAAAATGGACATAACAATGATGATTCCAACTTCACGGATAAGAGATTTATTTCTAGTTTTCAGCATTAGGAAAATTTCTCGCCAACATTTACTCTATAGCCGCGCAAAAATTCTTCGGCTATTAATTTCTTTTTGCCCTCTTGTTGCACTTCGACTATCTCAACAGCACCGTTGCCAGTCTTAACCACTAATTTACTATCCGTACAGATTACTTCGCCCGGTTCACTTCGCTGAACGTCATCGGAGATTTTCGATTGATAGATCTTGAGGAGTGTGCCGCCATGGTAGGTAAATGCACCAGGTTTAGGTGAGAGTCCACGGATCAGGTCATGAATTTCTTGTGCAGATTTTGTCCAATCGATTTTACAGTGGTCTTTAAATATCTTAGGCGCTAACGATACATGAGTTTCATCTTGAAGTTTTAGCGCTGCTCGCCCTGATTCTACCAAGCGAACGGTTTGAAGAACGATTTCAGCCCCAATCTCGGCAAGTCTATCATGAAGCTCATCTGCAGTTTCATCGGGCCCTATCGGTAAACGTGCTTGCAAGATGATATTTCCCGTATCAACTTTTTCCTGTAAGAAGAAAGTTGTTACTCCCGTTTCTTTTTCACCACGGATGATTGCCCAATTAATGGGTGCGGCACCTCGATACTTGGGTAAGAGAGATGCGTGAAGATTGAATGCACCTAACTTTGGTATTCGGAAAACCTCAGGCGGGAGGATTCTGAATGCAACTACTACAAACAGATCCGGTTTGAGCGATTCTAAATTCATAATGAAAGATGGATCTTTCAGTCGTTCGGGTTGTAAAATCGTTAATTGATTTTGTATGGCGAGTCGTTTCACGGGCGATGGCGAAAGGTGTAAGCCCCGACCGGAAGGTTTATCAGGGACAGTGATAACTGCAACAATCTTATAATCACTGTCCAGCAGAATTTTTAAACTTGGCAACGCGAATTCCGGTGTTCCCATGAATACGATTTGCATTTATTCTCACTTAATATTTATCATCAGAAACAATTATACCAGAACATCGACTGCCGATACGATGGGATACTTCACTTCGATTTCCCCATGATGAATCTTCTCCAATAATTCTGCGTGGAGTTTCTTCTTCTCAGGAGAGAGGTAATCTATGAAGAGAATTCCATCCAGATGATCGATCTCATGTAGAATGACTCTCGCCAGCAAGTCTGTTGCTTCCAGTTCGGCATCTTTAAAGCTTGTGTCCTTGTAGCAAACTTTGATTATCCTGGCACGCTCAATTTCATCACGAACTTCTGGAACGCTTAAACAACCTTCCTCCATGACACATTTCTCTCTCTCCTCGATGACTACAGGATTGATAAGCGTAAGTGGTTTAACATGCTCCATCCCTTCAACTCCCGAAACATCAACAACAATGATTCGTTTTAATACTCCGACCTGATTAGCAGCAAGACCGATTCCGCTTGCCTGCCGGATAGTCTCGAACATATCCATGATTAGCTTAATGAAATCATTTGATAACTGCTTGACCGGTTGGGCTTTCTTCCTTAGAATGGGTGAGCCATCTGTATATATTGGTAAAACTGCCATTTGATTTTTTATTTTTTAAATATCTTAATCAATATAAACATCAACAAAAAGAAAAACAAAAAAGTTGCTCATTCCACAATACGCCGGGTACCAAGATAACGACCTTTATAATATTCACTTTCAAGGATTGAAATCGTTACACCGATGGAAACGCTTGCATGTGTAAAAAGGCCATCACCCACATAAATACCAACATGCGATGGTGACTTACCATGCGTTGCAAAAAAAACGAGATCACCAAATTTTAAACTATCCCGATCAACCTCCAGACCGAGTGAATATTGCTCTTCGCTTGAATGAGGTAATTCGATACCAAGTGTATTGAGGAAAATTTTTGCCGTGTACCCCGAGCAATCAATCCCAGTGCTATCAATACCATTGAACTTGTACCGAGTTCCCGCTAAGCGCATAATATTATCAAGCATTTTGTGCCGATCGATAGCGGGATTATTTTCTTTGAGTGAAATTGAACTAATGGAATCCTTTGAAGTCTCTTCGTCGATCTTATCAATGGTGTTTCCAATTTTAGGTTTATCCAGTTGTGAAGTGGGATTTACTTCAAACGAAGAATCAATTTTTAATTCGGGAGATGCAGATGAAACAGTCCGGGAAGACGATGAGCAGCCAACAATCCCAAAGACTAAGATTATTACGTACAATATAAAATTGGTAGGATTGAAAGCAATCCTTAGAAACGAAAAAGCCATCTCGTTTAGGGGATGGCTCATCCGATTAACCAAGATATGCACGCAATTGCCTGCTGCGAGTGGCGTGACGCAATCGACGGATTGCTTTTTCTTTAATTTGCCTAACACGCTCTCGGGTAAGCTGAAATTTTTCCCCTATTTCTTCAAGAGTAAGAGAATGCTCTCTACCTAAACCAAAATACAAGCGAATAACTTCTGCCTCACGTTCAGTTAATGTGCCAAGCGCACGTTCAACTTCTTTACTCAAAGATTCCCGAACAAGAATATGATCGGGCATCGGTGTACGTTCATCCTGTATGACATCCAGGAGACGATTATCTTCGCCTTGGATGAATGGCGCATCCATCGAAAGATGACGGCCTGAAATTTTAAGCGTGTCTGCTACCTCGAAGAGCGACATATCAAGCTCCTCTGCAAGTTCACTTGCACTTGGCTCACGCTCGAATTCCTGCTCAAGTGCGCTGAATGCTTCGCCGATTTTGTTTAAAGCACCAACACGATTCAACGGCAATCGCACGATGCGGGATTGTTCGGCTAATGCTTGTAAAATCGATTGGCGAATCCACCAAACGGCATAGGAGATAAACTTAAAACCACGCGTTTCATCGAACCGCTTCGCTGCCTTAATAAGACCGAGATTTCCTTCATTAATCAGATCACCGAGTGAGAGACCTTGATTCTGGTATTGTTTGGCAACACTAACAACAAAACGGAGATTTGCCTTCGTCAGTTTTTCTAACGATTTCTGATCTCCCTTTTTAATACGCCGTGCAAGTTCTATCTCTTCTTCGGGATCAAGTAACTCAACTTTGCCAATCTCCTGGAGATACTTATCGAGTGATTGACTTTCACGATTCGTATATTGTTTCGTTAATTTAGGCATCTCATTCCTTTTTTATCAATATCTTTTTCTAGCTTCCTATGCTTTCTCACTTCTAATCTGAACATCTATTCTATCAACAATTCCAACAATGCTTGCATCAACAGGAGCCATCTCTACAAGCAATGGTATAGTTGCTTCACGGGCAGTAATATAGAATACCGTTTCACCGGGTCCCGCGCCGATGGTATCGACCGCAACAATGGGATCTCCAACATTTTCTCGGAGGGCATTCAACGGCTGGATAAATTGCAGCTTGAAATTTATCAAATTTTCATCCTTCCGTGTTGCCCAAATAGTTCCTATAACCTTTGCGAAAAACATGTTTTGCTAATTTATTATAAGTTAGCGCCATCACCTATCCAACTGATAGGGTAGCAAACATAGCGGTTCTGGCGGAAATTATTTAACCTATTCTGTGCTAAATCGATCAAAACTATTCGCTAATATCTAACTTATCAACAACTGCCATGATCACGGCATCCACGGGTTTATTTTTGGTTAGAGCTGTCTGACGGGCAGAGCTCCCGCTGCAAACAAGAACTATATCACCAACACCAGCTTGAACAGTATCGACTGCAACCACGAAGGTGTCTTTAACTTTATAATCCAAACCGACATGCTTAACAAGCTGGAACGTCATCCCAACCAACTCCTCATCTTTTCTTGTCGCCCAAATTGTGCCAACAACTTTACCTAAGAACATATCGTTATCTTGATAATGAGTACGAAATTTTTAATTTGATGTCGCTAATTGTAATGAACTAACATGGTGACACTTCCAATCATTTGATAAATGGAATAGGTTCACCCTTATAAACGTTAGTAAGATTTTGAAATATTTGCAATCCCGATTAAATAGAGTTTCTTCATTATTCCGCCGAGTCATCAATTTCAAATCAACTCAAGCATAGATTTCTTTTTCATTACATTTACAAACCTGAACACGGCGATGGCTGAATCGTACACTCCCGTGCTTCGAGGGTTCCGAAACCACATAAAGTACCGGTTGTTTAATCGCACCACAGGTTTGGCATTTTTTACCATGCTGCATTGCGGCTTTTGCAGCTTTATCTGCAAATGTTTGCTGTTTTGCCATAATTATTCTTTCTTTTTATATCTTATTCGTTCGTTTAAAAAACTCTTACAACATTTCCACCAGCTTGTGAAGCTGCGTTTAAAACTGCAACCGTATTCCCGAGCAGTTCTTCCTTTTTCATTCCTTCTAGAGCACCTGCTACACCAATACTGATCGTAATTGAGAAGTTTTTACCATCAAGATTTATAACAAGTCCGGCAATATTTTTCCGTATTTTTTCAGCCCATAAATATGCTTCATTGGCTGCGGTATTAACAAGGAGAACACCAAAACGATCTGATTCATACCGACCAACGAGATCATAATGTCTGACGCTTGAGCGTATTGCTTTTGCCAATGTCAATATGACTCTTTCGTAACCATCGTTTCCAAACCGTTGAGTAATTTCATCCGCTTTATCGATGGTGATAAATAACAATGAAAGCTCGTT
Organism: uncultured Chlorobiaceae bacterium; assembly: GCA_964354225.1. Taxonomy (GTDB): domain Bacteria; phylum Bacteroidota; class Ignavibacteria; order UBA10030; family SZUA-254; genus CAYGZC01. The sequence continues at coordinate 6,319 of CAYGZC010000245.1, forward strand.
ACCGGCATCGTCAGCACGCTGTAATTCTTCTTCCATTCTTTGAACGAAAAATTTCTTAGAGTACATTCCGGTTACATTATCAACGATAACATATTCATTGATGATCTCTTGCATATAAAATATTTCCAGGGCAGCAGCAACATTTTCTGCCATCCGATATATCATTTCCAAATCGTGTCGAGAAAAATTGAGCGTTTCCCGACTCTCCAGACTTATCGCACCATAACATTTATTGAGTGAACTGATGGGCACACAGACAAAGGAACCCTTCTTCTCAAGTTTTTCTTCGGAGAAATAACGGGGCACTTTCAGTGGATTAAGATCATCAATAAGATTATGTGAATTACTCTTAATCGTTTTGGCTACAACACTTTCAGGAAAATCAATTGCTTGTTCCGTTACGATATACCCTTCGTGCGAACGATTGGTTACTTTTTTCGCTACCCACGCTCTCTTCGCTTCATCATAAAGAACGATTGAAAGAAAATTCCAATTGATTAGTTTCGATGTTTCTTCGGCAAGCGCCTGGACAATTGTACTTAAAGAAAAATTATTCCGAATCCGTTCCTGTAACCGGCGAATTGCCCTCAGCAGCTCAGCATCCAGAAGCAAGTCGTACTTCTCGTTATAACTCTTAATCAAAGCGGAAATTAGTTTTGTAAACTGACCGAGTAGTGTTAGGGTTTCGATACCAAATTCATCCTCGGCTTTACTGTCAACAGCGAGAACAGCTACGGGTTGTTCTATTACACCTTCGACACTTCCTTTAGTAAAAAAGATTGGAACACCAACGAATGATTTTACAGACGATGGTGAATCGTAATAACGGAAAAGCTCAGATTCAGAGAGAGGATTTACCTCCGTTATGAATTCTGGTTTTCCGCTTGTTGCAACCTTGCTGACTAAATCGTGCCCGATGGAGAAACGTCGGGCTGAAAAAAAACTCGGGCAATCTGATATGTGCGATTCCATAATCATTTGCTGTTTTTCATGATTCGCCCAGAATAACGCAACTGTGTGCGCAAAGAGAACTTCCTTGATTACAGCGAGTACTTTATTTAAAAGGAAATCAAATTCTGTTCGCGGCTCTGTCTCTTCTTTGAAGATAGCTGAGTCAACATCAAAAAAATCGGACAGTTGAAACTCACGAACTACTGGCTGCTCTATTGGCACTACTGGTTTATATGGCTGAACGCATCGTCTTTCACCTTCCGGACTGGAACCAATGGTTGATAACTGGGACGATACTAATTTCCCGTCAAGTTCGTTTACTTCTTCGACATTAAGTTCCCCCTTTATGTTAGGTCGAAAATCATCGAAGATAAGTCTCTTCATCATTTCACTTTCAGTTTGTGATTGGATTAACGAATTTGCCTCCCTCACATTTGTTTGAATCTGAAGATGTTTGGCACGTAATGAGGAATATATCATAATCGCCGACCCCACAAGTACAAACAAACAAATTATTCGAATGATAAAAACATCAACTAAAATACCAGCCACCATGGCAACTATGCCTATGGCTATGAAAATATTTTCTCCGGTATTGAATTTCAGCAAAATCTTATCAATCCACTTTTTCACTGTAATTTCAATCATGCCTAAATACTATTATGAACATTTACTCTCAAAGTGCTTAAATTTAGTGAATATCGCAATGAAAGTCAATGAAAAAGCAAAAATTTAAAAAAACAACGCGATCTTACCGTTTATATATCTTAATGAAAAGTGAATGGATTATATGAATGTGCACAAAAAGATTGCAATTTTGCGCAACAAATGCTATAATTGTTATGAAAAAAATATGACCGAGGAAATGATAAACATACTATTCGTAGACGATGATGCTGATTATTTCAGCGTCATTAAACATCAATTGCGTCCATTTCAAAATAAGCGATTTGAAATTACCTGGGTGAATAGCGGTGAGAAAGCTCTTGAGAAAATAAATTCAGGGGCACATTTTGACCTTATTCTATTGGATTATTATTTACCAAATAGTAACGGCGTTGAAGTCGTCAAACGTATATTTAATGAGAAAATCGAAATCCCGATGATTCTACTAACATCGAATAAAGACTTCCGCATCGCAATTGAGGCGATGAGATATGGTGTAGAAGATTACCTTATCAAAGAAGAAGTTGTTGATACGATACTACCGCGAGCCGTTCTTAACGTTCTTGAGCGCGTTCATTTGAATAAGCGGCTTGCAGAATTTGAAAAAGAAAAAATGTTGACGCATGAGAGAGTTGAGGCAATCCAGGAATTGATCGTCACAATGTGCCATGAATTCAACAACCCTCTGGCGGCAATAAAAATCAGCACTGATATCCTGATGCGGCAAACGAATTCTGATCAGCAAAAAGAAATATTATCAAAGCTCAATAACAACATCTTACATCTTGAGAAACAGATAGTGAAGCTGAGGGATCTTAAAATCGAGAAACAACAATAAGGGGTTTCTAATTGTACAGGATTGATATTCAAGTCGTTTATAAAGATAGCATGGAGTTGATTTTCTTCCTGAAATTTTCTATATTAATTTTGTTATGGATCATGCATTGCGACACTCAATTTTAAAAACTAATATCGATCAGGAATATATAAAAAGGATACTGGATATTGCACGCATCGATAAGAAGCTAAAGAATCCAGTTAAAAAAAACCACAAGACTGTGTTGCTGTCCCGCCTAAAAACGGGACATTTTTTTTCTTTAACTTGGAAATATAAATGACGATTCGGGATGTCCAAAATATAATGGAATCATGGGCACCGAAAGAGATAGCGTGGGAACGCGACAATACCGGATTGCAGATTGGTTCGGCAGATCAACGTATTAAGAATATACTTGTTGCCCTTGATATCTCGGAAAAAGTTTTAGAGGAAGCACAACGAAAAAAAATTGATCTTGTTATCAGCCACCATCCTCTACTCTTTCATCCCTTGAAACATATCACTCTTGATGATAGAATCGGACGGCTTGTCAATGCGTCTATAAACAACGGAATTGCTGTTTACTCGGCTCATACTAATTTGGATTTCACGACTAATGGCGTCAGTTTTGCACTTGCACAACGGTTGGGTTTGAATAATATCGATTTTCTCCTAAAAGATAAGCGGATTCAAAAAAAAATTATAGTATTCGTTCCACACGATCATGTTGTGAACGTTATTGAAGCAATGGCGAATGCCGGTGCAGGTTGCATCGGGAACTATGATTCATGCTCGTTTAGTTCTGAAGGTAAAGGAACATTTAAACCGGGTGAAAGAGCTAATCCATACGTCGGTAAAATTGGGCGAATGGAACATGTAAGAGAAATTCGACTTGAAATGGTCGCACCATCCTGGAAAGTAGATAAAGTTATCACGGCAATGAAAGAGGCACATCCCTACGAAGAAGTTGCCTATGATATATACGATGTTGCCAATGTCAGCGGTGAATTCGGTGAAGGGGCAATTGGCGAATTCCATCAAAGGATGGATGCAAAAAAATTTTTCAATCTTATTGCACACAAACTAAATCTTCCTGCAATCCGATTCGGAAGCAATCAGAAACGGTGGATCAAACGAGTTGCAGTGTGCGGTGGAAGTGGTTCTGACTTATTAACTGTCGCTATTAAACAATCGGCAGATGCATTTATTACAAGCGATATTTCATATCATCGTTTCGCTGAAGCCAATGATAAAATTATCATCATTGATGCCGGACACTTTGAAACAGAATCACCTGTTATTCGCAATGTCGTCCACCACTTAAAACAAGAAATTAAAAGACAAAAATATAAAGCGAGAGTTTTTGAATCAAGAGTTTTGAAAAATCATATCCAATATTTTATTCCATGAAGGAAACGTCTGTGGAAAATAAGTTGAAGTTTTTATTTGCATTACAAAAGACCGATTCACAATTACAGGAAGTGCACGGGCTGAAGGGTGACCTTCCAATGATTGTTGAGGAACTTGGTGAAAAAGTTACCGCCCTGAACACAAAAATCAAAGAATTAAATGGTGGAATCAAACAACTAAAAATCGATCGCGATAAAGCTGACATGGAGATTATTGATCTTGCTGACAAGATTAAAAAATACAAAAATCAGCAGCTGAACGTCAAATCGAACAAGCAATACGATGCCTTGACACGGGAAATCGATACTGCCGAAAAAAAATCCGTGCAGCTTGAAAAAGATATGGAATCTTTCGAGGGGCAATTAGAAATTACCAAAAAAGATTTAGCGATAGCAACCTCTCAAATGGAAGAAACAGAGGAAGAACTTAATGAGCGTAAAAAAGAATTAAAAGTGGTGAATAAGGAACATGAAAAGGAGGAATTGACTCTTCAGCATCAACGTGACAAGCTGATAGTCCGTCTTGAGAAATCAGATATCGAGCGATACGAAAGGATCAAAAAAGCAAAAGGTGGAACTGCCATAGTCCCTATAAAGCGCGATGCGTGTGGTGGATGTTATAGCCGCGTGCCACCACAGAAGATATTAGAAATAAGACAGAACTCGAAACTATACGCTTGTGAACATTGTGGACGCATTCTCGTGTCCGATCACATTGTTAACATTAGCACGGAAACAAAATGACGATCCATGCTCACATTGATGGTGATTCCATTGGTATTCCCAAAGAAAACGGGAAAATAACAATTCTTTGCAATGTGAGCTGGAAAAATATTATCGCAAAGCAGACCTCGTACGTACATCTGCTACTTCTTTATTGTGATCATCCATGTTAGGCACGAAATAAATCGTGAAGCAGACACCTTTGCAAATATAGGGATCGATAGTAAGAGAAAATTTAGAGTTTAAATCAAAAAATAAAGACTGCGCATCGTGCAATCGTTCCCGCTCGGATAAATCAGAGCGGGAGAGGAAAGTCCGAACTCCACAGGACAGCGCACCCCGCGAAAGCGGGGGTGTCCCAAGTGAAAGCTTGGAACAACGGATAGTGTCACAGAAAATATACCGTCCCGTCTTTGGCGGGATAAGGGTGAAAAGGCGTAGGTAAGAGCTCACCAATGGTGCCGTAAGACACCATGCCGAAAAACCCTGCTCGGAGCAAGACCATGTAAGTCCCGTTTCCAGCTTCTGGTTGGAGAAGAGTTGTCCGCTCAATGTTCTTCGAGTATATCGAAGAATAACGGGATGGGTAGGTCGCTCGAACCCGTTCGCAAGAACGGGACCAGATGAATGATTGCAGTCCCACTTTTTCTATAAGAAGAAGCGAGATACAGAATTCGGCTTATAGATGCGCAGCTTTATCTTTAATTACACATAAAAAATGATCATACATGACAATAAGAAAAACATATCGCTGGTCAGTTACACCAAAATCAGATGAAGAATTAACCGCACAGCTTGCAAAAGATATCAACGTCCCAGAGACGATAGCACGAATCCTTTTCAACCGCAACATTAAAACTTATGCACAGGCAAAAGAATATTTTCGTCCACAGTTGAGTAACCTTCACGATCCATTTTTAATGGACGGGATGGAGAAAGCGGTTGACCGCATTATGAGAGCACTCGATACCAGAGAAAAAATACTGATCTTTGGCGACTATGACGTGGACGGTACAACAAGTGTTGCTATGTTCTACCTTTATTTAAAAAAACTCGACTGCAAAGCATTAATCCATATACCTGATCGCGTAACGGAAGGATACGGAATATCCCTAACAGGAATTAATAAAGGTAAAGAATTCGGAGCCACACTTTTAATTTCGGTTGATTGTGGAATTACCGCCGTAGAACAAGTAGAATATGCCCGCTCACTGGGCATTGATGTTATCGTTTGCGACCATCATGAGCCGAGCGAGCAGATACCGAAAGCGTATGCCGTTCTTGATCCACTTATTCCAAATTGCAGCTATCCTTTTAAATATCTTTGCGGCTGTGGTGTTACATTCAAACTTATACAAGCAATCGAAAGCCGACGCGGCAATAGCCAGCTTGCAAACGACTTCATCGACTTTGTCACACTGGCAACAACTGCCGATATTGTTCCGCTCGTAGGTGAAAATCGTATCGTCGTAAAAATTGGTCTAAATAGGATTAATACAGACCCGAGGCCCGGTATTCGCGCACTCATCGAAAGCTCAGGAACTCAGCCGGGGAAAATCTCAACGGGTCAGATCGTGTTTGTGCTCGCACCCAGAATCAATGCAGTCGGAAGAATGGGCGATGCATCACGAGCAGTTCAATTACTTACAAGTGACGATTACGAAACAGCAAAACAATTCGCGCAGATTCTTGAAGAAGAAAACCGCAATCGCCGAAAAATTGATGAGGATACTTTCTTAAAAGCACAGGAACTTGTCGAAAATCTGCTGGATACTGAAAGTGGTCCTGCAATTGTACTTCATCATGAAGAATGGCATCCCGGTGTAATTGGTATTGTTGCATCCCGGTTAGTCGAAAAATATTACAAACCCACAATTATGATGACTACTGTTGACGGTGTTGCAAAAGGATCTGCGCGCTCTATTGTTGGCTTCGACATTCACCAAGCACTAAAACGTGTAGAGGATAAACTAATCCAATTTGGTGGACATAAATATGCGGCAGGCCTTGCGGTAGCACTCGATCGGGTAGATGAATTCAGAGAAGCATTCAATATTGCCGTTGAAGAGCTTATGTCGGACGAAATTCGTGCACCGGGATTAAAGATCGATGCCGAGATTTCACTGGGTGAGCTTACTCCGCGATTTCTAAAAATCCTTAAAGAATTCGCACCGTACGGTCCGAGCAATATGCGGCCCATCTTCTTAGCCCGAAATGTTGAAACGGTAAGTCCATCTAAAATTGTCGGTAAAGACCATCTCCGATTCCGTGTTAGGCAGAATCAATATGTTTTGGATGCTATCGGATTTGGTTTAGGATCTCTCATCGAGGAAGTTCGAGAAAGTGGGAAAAGAATAGATTTAGTCTTCTCTGTCGATGAACATGAATGGACTACTGCTGGTGCAAGTTCAGGTGAAGCATTTCCTCAATTAAAGATCAAGGACATTCGAAAACATAATACTAATAATGATCAAGCAATCGCTCCAGAAATAACTCATGTTGAAGGGAAATAATCATGTCTGGCCATTCAAAATGGGCAACAATTAAACGTAAGAAAGCGGTCACCGACGCAAAGCGGGGAAAAGCTTTCACACAAATAATAAAAGAAATTACAATCGCGGCTCGTATGGGCGGCGGTGATCTAAAAGGAAATCCTCGTCTCCGCCTCGCTATTGATAAAGCAAAAGGTGCCAACATGCCCGCCGATAATATTAAACGAGCAGTTCAGAAAGGTACTGGTGAACTTCCCGGCGTCACATATGAAGATGTTACATATGAAGGATACGGACCCGGTGGTGTAGCACTCATTATCGAATCAGTGACGGACAATAAAAATCGGAGCGTCTCTGAAATCCGCCACCTTCTCGAAAGACACAACGGAAAACTTGGATCTTCTAATTCCGTCGCTTATATGTTCCATCGCAAAGGTGTTATGAGAATATTGAAAACCACTATCAATGAAGACGACATGATGAATCTCGTACTCGAATCAGGTGCAGATGATATGAAGACTGAAGATGATATGTATGAGATATACACCACGCCAGAAAGTTTTGAAACAGTTAAACAAGCTCTTGAAGCAAAAAACATAAAAATGGAAGAAGCGGAAATTCAGCTGATTCCTGAAAACACTGTTAAAGTTGACGGAAAAGATGCAGAACATGTTTTAAAATTGATGGAAGCGCTTGAAGAACACGAAGATGTACAGCATGTCTACGCGAACTTCGATATCGATGAGAAAGTTCTTGCATCCCTAAATGTATAGTTTAACCGCAGATGGTGAATTTAGGATTATTTTTTTTATTTTTGACTTTTGAATTTTGACTTGATTCATGATCGTACTCGGTGTTGACCCCGGCACACTTATCACAGGTTACGGCGTTATCGAAGCACGTAACGGAAAAATGAAAATCTTGGATTGCGGTGCAATCAAGAATGACAGCCGAACTTCGATGCCCTTACGATTGAAATTTATTTACGAAACACTCAGTGAAGTTACAGAACATTACCATCCGGATGAATTTGCCATTGAAACCGCATTTTATGGTAAGAATGCCCAGTCGGCATTGAAGCTTGGCCATGCACGCGGCGTTGCAATGCTTACCGCTGTTTCTCGGGAAATTCCTACACACGAGTACTCTCCGCGCGAAGTGAAGAAAGCGATTGTTGGTAACGGTGCCGCCTCTAAAAACCAAGTACAGTTCATGGTAAAATCACTCCTCAAATTAAAAGAGCTACCGAAACACTACGACGTTACCGATGCTCTCGCAGTCGCAATCTGTCATATCCAGAGAAAACAAACATCTCAAACCAACTCTTTTAAAAGCTGGAAAGCATTCGTCACAACTCATCCTGAAAAGATTTCATCACAACAACAAAGGCACACACGATGATCTCTCATCTCCGAGGAAAACTTGTTCAAAAAAATCCAACCGAAATCGTTATTGATGTTAATGGGGTTGGATATCTGGTAAACATTCCACTCTCAACATTTGAAAAGATTGATAAATTAGACGGCGAGGTTAGCATTTTAACATACTTGCATGTACGTGAAGATGCAATGGTCCTATTTGGATTTGCCACAGAAGCAGAGCGGGAAATTTTCAGGATGCTTATCTCCGTCTCAGGCATCGGTCCTAAGATTGCCCAGGGAATTCTTTCGGGTATCAGCACAAACGACCTTCGCGAAGCAGTCTTAATAAACAACATTGATGTGCTGACATCCATCTCCGGTGTTGGTAGAAAAACTGCAGAGCGGATTATCCTCGAGCTGAAGAATAAAATTGGAAAACTTGAAGTTGCAGAATCTACAGTTACACCAACAAGCCATCAGCTCAAAGCACGTTCCGAAGCAGTGATTGCTTTGATGTCGCTTGGCTTTAACCGCTCAAGTGCCGAGCAAGCTATACGCACTGTGCTAAGCGAATCGACAAGCAAAGATTTGCCGGTGGAAGAGTTGATAAAGAGAGCACTGCATCATACCAACAAGCAACGATGAAAGAGTTGTGCGAGAACCAAATCAAAGCAACGGATAGGGAGATAGACCAGTTCGTTTACAAGCTCTACAACATTACTGATGAAGAACAAAAGATAATTGAGGGTACAAAATAACAACACTGATTTGTATCGCTCCTGACGGAGCTTGGTTTGTTTATTATTAAATATCTACAAACATAACGCTCCTACGGAGCTAATTCCAGATAGTTTTACAACAAGAGTCCCGTAGGGACGAAATATTTATAGCCGAGCCAGAAAACGAAGCCAAAGCCTCATCAGGGCGAAATGTAAAACTAATATTTTTTGCTCTTCATCTCTATTCTCTGTATATTTCAACACATGGCAAAGCGAACAGATCCAAGGAATCCTTATTACACACTTTGCATTATCATCTTCCAAGAATTAAGATAATTATCTCCGTTTTTTAACAGATCAATAAAAAACCTCAAGCCAAGGAAAACCCATATGAAACTATTTTCAACGATTCTTTTCATTTTGATCATCACAACTTTTGTTTTTGCAGATACACCGGAAAAGTATGCAAGGGTTCGCATCTTTGTTCCAGATAAAGCAACTCTCGACAGGATATGGAGTACCGGCATCGACTTCGAAGGAACCACAGGTAAAATTGGTGGATGGATGGAATTTATCACAACTCAATCTGAACGGGATCAATTATCTGCACACGGAGTTTCTGCCACAATCACTCAAGAAGATAAAGTTAGTTATCTACCCAAAGGATTTGTTCCTGCAACTTCCGATGTTCGTGGCTTCGGTTATGGCAGCTGGAGCGGCTTCTATACTTATTATGAAGTTCAGCAACAACTTGATTCAATGAAACTCAGCTATCCAAATCTCATCACGACAAAGGAGTATATCGGAAATACACAGGAAGGACGAACAATCTGGGCTGTGAAAATTTCTGATAACCCCGACGATAACGAGCTGGACGAGCCGGAAGTTTTATACACTGCACTGCATCATGCACGCGAGCCGGAGGGAATGATGACACTGATGTATTACATGTGGTGGCTGCTGGAAAACTACGGCAATAATCAAGAGGCAACGTACCTTGTCAACAATAGACAAATGTGGTTTATACCGGTTGTCAATCCCGATGGATACTATTATAATCAGCAGCTATATTATCCCGGTGTTCCACAATCCGGGTGGCGCAAGAACAGACGAAATAATGGCGGTGGCTCGTATGGAGTAGATCTCAATAGAAATTATGGACCGGAATATATGTGGAATTCGCCGTACGCTCCAGGCGGTTCAAACCCTAATCCATCTTCTGAGACTTATCGAGGACCTGATCCGTTCTCAGAACCAGAAATTCAAGCAATCCAATATTTCATGCTGACACATACTATAATGACGTGTTTCAATTATCACACTTTCGGAAATTATTTGATCTATCCGTGGGGATACCTCGCTAGTGAAAATGGCGATTCCCTGATCTATCGTGAATGGACATACAGCATGACCTTCGATAATCATTACACAAACGGAACCGATCAGCAGACAGTGAATTATTCCACTCGCGGTAATTCTGATGACTTTATGTTTGGCGGCGCGGGATGGCCCACCTATGCGATGACCCCTGAAGTTGGGGTTTCCGGATTTTGGCCCCCCGTGGAAGAAATTTTTCCACTGGCTCAGCAAAATCTTCTACAAAATAAATTGCTTGCACATTTTGCCGGATCGTACCCAGATTTAGTACACTTTGAAATTCAGGATGCAGGTGGAAATGGATTCATGGACCGTGGGGAGAATTTTACTTTCATCGCATCAATCAAGAATAAAGGATTAATGGATGAAATCGCACTAACTGTTTTAGTAAGCACAAACACAATTTTTGTCAAATTTCCAAGTCCGTCAATCCTCGTAGATAATGCACCGGCTAGGTCAACGATCCAACTATCCTTCACCGGAGATATTCATCCCGATGGAACTACCGGAATACCATTCCAATTGTATCTCGATTATTCTGATCCGCGCGGATTTTCAAAACGAGATACAGTTAATCTTTATCTCGGCACTCCCACTATAGTATTTGCTGTTAGTGGATCTGATGGTATAAGTAAATGGACGACGGGACAAGGATGGGGGCTGACATCTAATGCTTACACCGCACCATTTGCGTTCACTGACAGTCCTTCAGGAAATTACGCATCCAGTGCAGATAACTCGCTCACAACAGTTGATCAGATCAATTTAAATGGATTTCAATATGCTCAATTGCGCTTCTGGACAAAGTGGGCGACTGAACCAACATGGGATTTTGCTACCGTTGAGGTCTCTACTGATAATGGATCAACTTGGACAACTCAGCGTTCAAAACTTTCCCATTCCGGCTCGGGCCGAGGCGGATCGAAACAGCCAGTGGATACGTGGGGATATGAAAGCTATACACCCGGACTGACGTGGGTCGAGCAAGATATAAATCTAACCAACTACATCGGCAAGCTTATCAAAATTCGATTTCGTTTAGCAGCCGACGGCGGTGATAATCGTGATGGTTTCTATGTTGATGATATCCGTGTCCTTGGCTATAACGTAATTCCGGGAAGTTATGGTACAACGACCTTTTTCGCTTCCGATAAATGGAATATCATATCAATACCAGTTACTGCGAATGATTCACTGAAAAATGTTCTATTCCCAACCGCGGTCTCGGATGCGTTTTATTATAACGGTTCCAGTTATGAGAAGAGAGATACACTCCGAAATAGTATTGGATATTGGCTCAGATTCCAAGGAGATCAATATATAAACATCATTGGTTCTGTTCGTGAATCAGACACGATTGTAATTTCAGATTCATGGAATTTAATCGGGTCGATCAGCAGCACGATTTCTGTATCGGATATAATCTCGGATCCGCCTGGTATTGTTACATCCAATTTCTTCGGATATAATGGATCCTATGTGCAAGTCGATAGCATTAAGCCGGGCAAAGGATA
>CAYGZC010000246.1:0-1834 GCA_964354225.1 uncultured Chlorobiaceae bacterium
TTCTATCAAGTTGCCGAATTTGAATTTCTCCATGAATCAAAGAATACCCAGTATCCTTATGTAATGTTTGAACTTGGTCTTCAAAGGCGTTTGGTCGTTGTCGTTTTCTTTCATAAGTGTTCAGTGTTCTAGCCCTTGTTGGTAAATCTGCATAGTGTTGCGGTTGCAAGAAGCTTTCTGAAAGTATTCGAATCAGCATAGCTACAGAACCCGTGAGCGAATCTGCAACGTGATTAGTTGAAACACGAGTATCCTACTTATGCTTCAACTAATTGCGAGAAAGAACGAGTTCGATCTTTCGTAGCACAGAATAGGAGGGCAGCGGCATGAAAATGACACTAGTTATCCTTTCCATTTCGTATGATTTTTAGTTTCTTGGGGTAAAGTTTTGTCCAACCAACCAACCAAATTTCAACGGAATGCGGAAAAGTTATAGTCGAACCGAAAAGGGATTATTGTGTGGCTGGTAGGATTTGGTGTGTAACTCTTCTACAAGTCTTTAAGAACCATTTGGAGATAGATAGTTGTGTGATGGCAGATGAAGAAACCAGTTCCAGTAACATTTGAGAGCAAAGGTGCAAATATCCACGCAATCTTCTATCAAGCCTCTGGAGTTGAACCATTGCCAACAGTTATCCTTTGTCATGGGTTTCCTGGAAACAACACAGACGTGCTTGGACTTGGCGAGAGATTGATGAAAGAAGGGTTCAATGCCCTTGCCTTTAACTATCGTGGCACTTGGGGAAGCGAAGGACTATTCAGGGATGCGAACTCCCTAGAAGATGTAATCTCAACCATACGCTATGTGAAATCCAGTTTTGTTGTTCGAGAGTTTAATGTTGACCCCTCGAGCATTACAGTTATAGGGTATAGTTATGGTGGCGGCATGGCTATGTTGGTTCGTTGAATGACCCTACCGTAAGTAGAGTTGTTTACCTTGCTGGGGGCAACCTTGGCGAACTTGGAAGAGCGAGTGACGAATTCATGCGGGGGATTGAAAAACACGTTGACCAATGCATATCCGATTCAGGTTTCAGAGCCCCCAAGGCTAGAGAAATTATTGCTGAAATACTTGCAGATGTAGACAAATACGATTTGGTGAAGCATGCTGAAGCACTGTCTTGCAAGGATATTCTGATAATCGGTGGATGGCGAGATCAAGAAGCGGACATAGAACATCACATATTGCCTCTCTTTAGAGCGTTGCAGAAGCATGGAGCCAAGCAAGTGCAAATAGAAATCTTTGACGCAGACCACTCATTCACCAATGTCAGGAGTCAGTTGGCAGACAGAATAGTATCTTGGTTGAAGAGAACGTCATCCACAAACACGGAGTGAGAAAAGGGCAATAGACCAATTCTCTATCAGTCTTTTTTAGCCAGTTTACAGTTTGCTTGGACTGCGGCTTTTCCTCAGACGCTATATCCCATACTCTCCAACTTTCTCTTTATTCCTTCACCGAGTTTTTTCTCTTCTTTCAGTTGTTCTGCAAGCTCATTGTGAGCCTACTTTAGAAGATGGTGTTGTGGCGCCTCAGAATCAATTTAATGTCAAATCATCTTGGGAAAAAAGAACCGAACTCAAATCCCTTCATACTGACGTGATTTCATCATAGGCGCCATGATTATTTCGACTTTCACCAGGCTAAGTCTTATGAGAAACCGTCGAGTTAAAGCTCGCTATCCAAGGACGGACTGCTTTATGCTGCTATAGGCAATTATGGCTATTTCTTCCAGAAAGAACATTGAATCTTCCATAAGTAGACCGGATGTTATTAGGGCGTAACTCTCAAAAGAAGCATGTACCCAAGTGAGCGATAAAGACGAGTGCTCTG
>CAYGZC010000247.1:0-3980 GCA_964354225.1 uncultured Chlorobiaceae bacterium
GAAAGTTGTTTGATTAGAAATTGAATTCTATCCTGATATGATTGTGCAACAGTATCGGAAGGATGAATTGTTAAAACTTTTTGCAGAATCTCATCTGCGGCAAGATAGCGCCCGCCGCGAATATGCTTATCAGCTTGTCGAAGCCATTCCTCGATTTGTATTTTCTGCCTACTATCGAGCGCCGCCGTTTTAGTATTTTCCATTTGTAGTCCCTTTATTTATTTGCAAGAATATAGAAAGTAAAATATTAATATTCAACATTTTCTATCAATCCCCGAATTATGCCGAAATATCAAATTGGACCCCGACAAGAATTAAAATGTTTAGGATTGATATAATAAGAGTATAATATGTTTGCATAACCGTATCAGATTTTGTATCTTGTATTCGATTATTAAAATAATCGGGATGTAGCGCAGCCCGGCTAGCGCGCTTGCCTTGGGCGCAAGAGGTCCCGGGTTCAAATCCCGGCATCCCGACTTCATATCTTCCGAACCTGAAAACATCCTCTGTAATTAAACATTTTATAATCCAGGGGGAAAATGTCTTTTACCACGTGTTTTATAAGTTTTTTTATTAATTTAGAAAATTGCGGATATATGTTGCATTTTTATTGCGATTTGATTAACTTGCTTACCGTTAAAGGATGAAAAGAAATATCTCAGTTAACATAATAAAAAAGGAATTCACTCATGCCCGATAAAAGTCATATCTTGGTTGTGGATGACGAAGAAGCTCTTCGCACAGTTCTCAGCAGCGAGCTGATCAATGCCGGTTATGAAATAACTACAGCAGCCGATGGAGACGAAGCGATCACGACGGTTCAGAACAAGAAATTCGATCTCGTTCTGCTCGATATAAAGATGCCGAAGGTTGATGGATTTGAAGTTTTAAAATTCATTAAGAAGAATATGCCTTCTATTAAAGTTATAATGCTGACCGGCTTCGCGGATCTCAAAAACGCAATCGAGTCAAAGAAACATGGTGCGGAGGATTTCGTAAGCAAACCGTACGATCTTGTTGACCTTTTAACCACCATCGAACGTGTCTTAAGTGAATAAGGTTACTTCCCGATCATTCTGCAATGTCCCAGCGCTATCAAATTCTTATCGTTGATGATGAAGTAGCGTTAATTACATTACTGAAGGAGGAACTTCAAGAAGCAGGAGGTTACGATGTTGATCTTGCCTTTGATGGTGCGGAAGCTATCAATCTCATTCAGAAATCTCTTTACGATGTTGTTCTGCTCGACATGAAAATGCCGCGTGTGGATGGCAGAGAAGTTTTAAAGTTTATTCAAGAACATTCACCGGCTTCACAAGTAATCATATTATCTCAATATGCCGACATCAAGATGGCGGTGGAAACTACCAAGCTTGGTGCATACGAAGTTCTCGGCAAGCCGTACGATATCGATCAGGTTGAACAAACTATACAGCGTGCGCTTGAAAGAAAAAAACTTTCTATCGATAATAAATTACTCCAAACCGAGCTAACACGTAAAGCGGGCACGTTAGATATTATTGGTGATAGCGCTACACTAAAGCAAGTTATCGAAAGTGCCCAGCGTGTTGCGCAGAGTGATTCCATCGTGCTTATCGCCGGTCCGAGTGGAACCGGGAAAGAACTGATCGCTAATCTTATTCATCGCACAAGCACACGTAAAGACCGACCATTTGTTCCCATGAATTGTTCCTCCATTCCCGATACACTTTTGGAAAGCGAGCTTTTCGGGCATGAGAAGGGTGCTTTCACAAATGCTTACACTGCTAAACCTGGACTTGTTGAAGTTGCAAACGGGGGAACACTTTTCCTCGATGAAGTCGGTGATATTAGTCCGATAATCCAGCCAAAACTTCTCAGGTTTTTAGAAACAGGTGACTTCAGACGTGTGGGAGGCACGAATGAGCTTAAGGTTAATGTCCGCGTCATCTCGGCAACGAATAAAAACTTACAGGAAGAAGCACGAGCCGGAAAATTTCGTGAGGATTTACTGTATCGCCTGAATGTTATTACAATCAAAGTCCCCGCACTCAAAGATCATCGTGAAGATATACCATTACTTGTCGATTATTTCCTGACAAAGAAATCGAAGCTGAAAGAACCGAAACATTTAACGGCTGATGCATTAAAAGTATTGATGATGTACGATTGGCACGGCAACGTGCGCGAGCTTGAGCATGTTATCGAGGGTGCCGTCATCCTTTCGCCAAATCAGGAGATTGGTGTAAAGGATTTGCATTTAGCCGATAATCAAATTGAATCCACACCTACATCTATCGCAATAGAAGATGTTGAGCGACAGCATATAGAAAAAGTGTTAAAGATGTTCAATGGTAATCGGAAAAAGACGTCGGAAGCATTGGGGATAAGTGAAAAAGGTTTGTACTTAAAAATTAAAGAGTACGGGATTAAGACGGATTAGTTATCTTCGTTCTTCAGTTTGATTTTCCTTCAATAATTTTGTAATTTTGTTCCAACCGTATATTAAGTCTGCGCCTCGGTAGGGCGTTCTTGTAATAAGAGAAAGTTTCTCCCATAATGAAGTTTAAAGGTCTTGATTATTACGATGTAGAGGGTTTGCTCAGCGAAGATGAAATTCTCGTCAGGGATACTGTTCGTGAATTTGTGGACGATAATGTTCTGCCGATTATAGAAAAACACTACCGTGTAGGCACGTTTCCATCCGATCTAATATCGAAGATGGCTGAGCTTGGAATGTTTGGTTCTACCTTACCCGCTAAATATGGTTGTGCAGAGATGAATAATATTGCGTATGGTTTAGTTATGCAAGAACTTGAACGGGGTGATAGCGGTATTCGCAGCTTTGCCTCGGTACAAAGTGCGCTTGTTATGTATCCAATCTATACTTTTGGCTCGGAACAGCAAAAAAATTCATGGCTTCCCAAATTGGCAGGCGGCGAAAAAATTGGATGTTTCGGCTTGACTGAACCAGATTACGGCTCGAACCCTGGCGGGATGATTACGCGGGCAGAAAATAAAGGAGATCATTATCTCCTGAATGGTGCAAAGATGTGGATTACAAACGGCACGATTGCCGATGTTGCAGTTGTGTGGGCAAAGTTGAACGGAGTAGTTCACGGTTTCCTCGTTGAGAAAGGAACGGAAGGTTTTACTGCACCGGAGATGAAAGGGAAGCACTCACTGCGAGCATCAGTAACGTCTGAGCTTATTTTTCAGGATTGTGCAATACCTAAGGAAAATATTTTTCCAAGAACAGAAGGATTAAAATCTCCGCTCATGTGTCTTAATCAAGCCCGTTATGGAATTGCCTGGGGTGCCATCGGTTCTGCAATGGCTTGTTACGATACAGCATTGAATTACGCCAAAGTGCGCATTCAATTTGGGAAGCCGATCGCATCGTTTCAAATCACGCAGGGGAAACTTGTTTTTATGGTTACGGAAATTACAAAAGCACAATTGCTCTGCTTACAACTTGGTCGGTTGAAGGATCAAAAGAAATTAAGATTCCAGCAAGTATCTTTAGCAAAACGTAACAATGTTAATATGGCATTGGAGATTGCACGAACCGCGAGAGAAATTCTCGGTGCTAATGGAATTCTCGATGAGTATCCTGTTATGAGGCACATGGCAAACCTCGAATCGGTAAAAACATACGAAGGAACACATGAGATGCACACGCTGATTGTTGGAGAAGATATAACGGGAATATCGGCATTTGTATGATAAGAGTATTTGATTATAAAGTATGTTAGTATAAAAATTGTACAGACTAAGAACAAATGACTAATGACAAAGAAAAAATTCATCGGTGAAGCGATAACTTTTGATGACGTTCTTCTTGTTCCTCAAAAGTCGAACGTGTTACCTCGTGATGTAGATGTTTCAACGAAACTTTCCCGGAACATCACATTGAATATTCCATTAGTCTCGGCGGCAATGGATACCGTTACTGAAGCGACGATGGCAATTGCACTTGCTCGCGAAGGTGGTATCGG
>CAYGZC010000248.1:0-5281 GCA_964354225.1 uncultured Chlorobiaceae bacterium
TTAAAGAATCATTCTTAAAAAATAGTGTGTATCCCAAATTTATCAACGTTGATGTTACCGCTCCTTTCACAATCCATGCATCGGTTATCTGAGGGAATTTGATCTCAATCGTATCAGTGGTAGATAATTTACTCTCTTTGATCACACTTTGTGTAAACTTTCCAATTAGAGTTTGTATTATTTCAAGATTTGTTTTTGTTTCTGGCTCAGAAATATTCTCACGAGCAATAACCGATTGGCTGATGGTAAAAGAAAGCCATATGAGTAAATACGATTTCCAAAAATATAATTTATTGGAAAGCATGTACATCATGATATGCGGGGATGCTTATGAAACATTTTATCTTAGATGCCACCCATCGCTAATTTTTGTAATCTCTCGATCCGCTCCGAAACTGGAGGATGTGTTGAAAATAATTTGAATACACCTTTACCACTTAACGGATTTACAATAAACATATGGGCAGAAGCCGGCGATGCATTTGCCATTGGTAGTGCTGCAACACCTCTTTCAAGTTTTTGCAATGCGTTTGCTAAAGATAATGGTCTGCCGGATATTCGAGCTGCACCTTCATCCGCGGCAAACTCCCTTGACCGCGAGATCGCAAGCTGAACTAAAACTGCCGCAATCGGGGCGAGGATAAGAAGAAGTAATTCGGCAAGTCCATTCGAGTCTCTCCTATCACGCCCTCCGCCTGCAAACATCATTGACCAGCCAGCCATGCGCGCAACAAACGTAATAGTGCCGACCATTGTTGCTACAATTGTTCCGGTTAATATATCTCTATGTTTGATATGTGCAAATTCGTGAGCTAAAACTCCTTCTAACTCATCATCACTCAATGTTTTTAAGATACCTTCAGTTGCAGCAACAGCCGCATGGTTTGGATCTCTTCCCGTTGCAAACGCGTTTGGTGTTTCACCCGGAATTATATACACACGTGGCAACGGTAATTGTGCCTGGCTTGCAACGCGTGCTGCCAAAGAATATAACCTTGGTGCCTCTGCTTCAGTAACCTGCTTAGCCCGGTACATCATCAAAACAATTTTATCCGAAAACCAATAAGCACCGAAGTTCATAACTAACGAAAAAACAAAAGCCATAATCATTCCTTGCTCACCGCCCAGAAGCGAGCCAACAAGCATGAGGAGTACCATCATCAATGCCATTAAAAATACTGTTTTCATCGTATTCATATAAATCAAATCCTGTTATAATTCATTTTAATCTTTCGAAATGTATGCAAATTTTGGATAATTACCAAAATTCTACCAATTTTATGCTTTTTAGATGAGGTGAGTTGAGTATAGAAAAGCAAATGAAGTGCAACACTTCATCAACGGTCAGACTGCTTTGAGCACGCGCTCCAATTTTACCTTTACTTCTTCTGCAATCGGACGCATGGCCTCATCTTCGATAATCTTCATCATAATCATTGGATCAAAAACTGAGATATTAGTCTTCCCTTCTTTCTCGTAGATGATAATGTTACACGGTAAGAGCAAACCGATTTGTTCATCAGCAAGTAAAGCTTTATGCGCGAAATGTGGATTGCAAGCACCGAGGATAATATATTTTTGAAATTCGACATTAAGCTTTTTCTTCAGTGTCTCTTTAACATCTATACTGGTAAGAACTCCAAAACCTTCCTTCTTTAATTCTTCGGTTACTTTTTCGATTGCTTTCTCATATGTCAAACTCACCGTTTTCGAAAATCCATATTGCATAATCTAATTCTTTCAAAATTATTTCAACATATCACAATTCCCGCTGCAACTCGGCGTATTAGCATATTCGCAAGCAGGCGCACTATTGTTAGCATTAGATTTGATGCTGGAACCGATAGAAGGAATCGACATTAAACGTTTTGCATTTGTTGATCCACACGATGGACAAACAATATCCTCCTCGACTTCCCGAACTTTATGGAAGATTTCAAACTTCTTTTCACACTTCAAACAATTATATTCAAATATAGGCATATGCTCTTGTTAACCTTTCTTACTCTTGTAAGTTCCTACTTCATATTTTAGTGATGGACTTTACAGCTTCTTTTAAACTCAACCCCCACCCAAACCCTCCCCCTTCTCTAATTTTAGAGAAGGGGGAGGGCAGGGAGAGGGATGAGTATTAGTAATTTATTTTTTCAAAAGTGAACGAAGAACATATTGCAATATTCCATCGTTCTTGTAATAATCAACCTCCATCGGTGTATCGAGCCGGCATTTGACGTAAAACTTTTTCGTAGTACCATCTGGAGCTTTTGCACTTACTTGTATTTTCTTACCCGGATGTAAATCTTGAGCGATTCCTTCAATATCATACGTTTCAAATCCTGTGAGACAAATAGACTCACGATTCTGACCTTCTTCGAATTGAAGTGGAAGTATTCCCATACCTATGAGATTGCTGCGATGAATTCGCTCAAAGCTCTCAGCAATCACAGCATTTATTCCTAAAAGTTTCGGTCCCTTTGCAGCCCAATCACGCGAAGAACCGGAACCGTATTCTTTTCCAGCAATTATGATCAATGATACACCTTCCTGCTTGTATTTCATTGCAGCATCATAAATACTAATCGGTTCTTTTGATGAAGTGAGCGCCTCTGGCGCCATGGCGCTTTGCGCCAGATGAAGAGTAATTCCACCTTCGATTCCCGGTACAAGAAGATTCTTCAAGCGAATGTTTGCAAAAGTTCCACGCATCATTACCTCATGATTACCACGCCGTGCACCATAAGAATTGAAGTCTTTCTGCTCTACACCAAGTGAGATCAAATATTTTCCTGCTGGACCTTTTGCAGAAATAGAACCCGCAGGAGAGATATGATCGGTTGTAATTGAGTCGGCAAACATTGCCAACACTCGAGCATTCTTAATATCTCTTAGTGGCTGTGGACTTACCGGCATGTTATCGAAGAATGTCGCTGCCTTTATGTATGTTGAAGAATTATCCCATGTGTATCGATCACCACTCGGCACAGATAAGCCCTTCCAATGTTGATCCCCTTCGAAGACATTGGAATATTCCTTTTTAAACATCTCCGACTTCACACACGTTTGCACCGTCGTATTCACTTCCTGTTGTGTGGGCCATATATCTTTAAGATATACCGGCTTACTATCTTTACCAACTCCAATCGGTTCTGTTTGAAGATCAATATCCATCGTGCCGGCGAGCGCGTAAGCAACAACCAACGGTGGCGAAGCCAAATAGTTTGCTCGTGTGTTTGCATGAACACGTCCTTCAAAATTTCTATTACCGGAAAGAACAGCAGCCACTACAAGGTCATTATCTTGAATTGCTTTCACGATTGGCTCCGGCAAAGGTCCGCTGTTGCCAATACAAGTTGTACATCCATATCCCACGAGGTTGAAACCGAGTTTATCGAGCGGTTCGTTAAGTTTTGCTTCAGCCAAATAATCTGTAACAACTTTTGAACCGGGGGCAAGACTCGTTTTTACCCACGGTTTTGATTTCAATCCTTTCTCGACTGCCTTCTTTGCTAGCAATCCGGCAGCAATCATCACCGACGGATTAGATGTATTAGTACAGCTCGTAATCGAAGCGATCACAACCGAGCCGTCGCCAATCTTGAATTCACTTCCATTATTTATTATTGAAGCGTAGCGGAACTCTCCATTAGTTTTTACACCTTTCGCCTCCAGCATCTTTACCAACTCACTGCGGAAGCCGGCTTTAGCTTTTCCAAGAGCCACACGATCATGCGGTCTGCGCGGTCCTGCGATACTCGGCTCAACGGTTGAAAGATCTAACTCAAGTGTATCCGAGAAAATTGGCTCAGGATTGTTTTTCATCGAGAATATTCCCTGCTCCTTGCAATATGCTTCAACGAGTGCGATCTGTTCTTCACTCCTTCCAGAAAATCTTAGGAATTTCAACGTTTCATCGTCAACAGGGAAATATCCCATCGTTGCACCATATTCGGGCGCCATGTTTGCAATCGTTGCACGGTCGGCAAGACTGAGCGATGAAACTCCGGAACCGTAAAACTCTACAAACTTTCCCACAACTCCTTTCTTCCGAAGCATCTGCGTTGCCGTCAAAACAACATCTGTCGCTGTAACACTAAGAGGAATTGTTCCGGTCAATTTGAAACCAACTACCGGTGGAATCAACATTGAGCTTGGCTGCCCAAGCATCGCCGCCTCTGCTTCAATTCCACCCACACCCCATCCGAGAACACCGAGTCCATTTATCATTGTTGTGTGCGAATCGGTTCCAACAAGTGTATCGGGATAAGCGAGCAGCTCACCATTTTCCTGACTTGTGAAAACAACTTTCGCGAGGTATTCTAAATTAACTTGATGAACAATACCTGTTTCCGGAGGCACAACACGAAATTTTTTAAATGCCTGCTGTGTCCAGCGAAGGAAAGCATACCGTTCTTTGTTGCGCTCATACTCAAGCTCTGTATTGAGCTTAAAAGATGTTGGCGCGCCTGCATAATCAACTTGCACGGAATGGTCAATTACAAGATCGACCGGCTGCAGCGGATTGATTCTTTTGGGATCGCCACCCATCTTTACCATTGCATCGCGCATCACGGCTAAATCGACTGCACATGGTACACCGGTAAAATCTTGAAGCAGAACACGGGCGGGCATGAAAGATATCTCATCTTCCGATGGCTTAGCAGGATTCCAATGGATAAGCGCCTCGATATCCTGCTTCCGAACAGATTTACCATCTTCTTGTCTCAGAAGATTTTCAAGAAGAATCTTTAGTGAGATAGGTAACCGTTCTATGGTTTTTGCGTCTTTTAATTTTCGGAGTGAAAATATTGTGTACGAGCGATTGCCGACTTTTAGTATTGCTTTTGTTTTAAAACTATCAAGATATTTCATAGGTTTACCTTTTACATTGGGATTGTAAGTTGGTATAATTTAAGAAATATTATTGAGATTTGCTCAATTTTGTCTATATATTTTCTTGAGTTGTAATTTTAATATTTCTACTTGCTTTTTCTTTTTTATTTAGTTATACTCATTGTAATAAGTGACATAGGTTTTTCAGGCAACATGTGGGGACATGTTTCTGCAACCTCATAGTCAAAGCAGGGACTCTCCTCATCATACAACAATTTTAATTGCCTCAAATACCAATCGTCTGAAAGACTAAGTGGTAACATGTTTCAACCACTGAAAAATTACCCCATTTAGGGGATTGATTCGATTTTATTCTTAATGTATATTAGTTTAGTAATAAAATTCACATTCCGGTTTTATAAATATTAAAACAATAAGTATTATCACTAAT